>NZ_JASHKX010000049.1:0-50460 GCF_030058635.1 Rhodococcus sp. IEGM 1305 | reverse complement strand
CGCTACAGCAGCGTGTCCTCGACGCCTGGCTCGGGGAGCGGGACGACCTCACCGTCGTCGGTGACGCCAACCAGACCATCTACTCGTTCACCGGCGCCACACCCAATTACCTGCTCGACTTCTCGCGCCGGTTCCCCGAGGCCACCGTCGTGCGCCTCGAGCGCGACTACCGTTCGACCCCCGAGGTCGTGTCGATGGCGAACCGGGTGATCGGAGCGGCGCGCGGCAGGATCGCGGGCACCCGTCTGCAGCTGATCGGCCAACGCGACTCCGGACCGGAGCCGAGTTTCGTCGAGTTCGACGACGAGCCGGCCGAGGCCGCCGGGGTGGCGCGCACGATCAAGCGGCTCATCGCGTCCGGCACTCCGGCCGCGGAGATCGCGGTCCTGTACCGGATCAACGCCCAGTCCGAGGTGCACGAGCAGGCGCTGACGAAACTCGACATCCCGTACCAGGTCCGGGGCGGTGAGGGCTTCTTCACGCGCACCGAGGTCCGTCAGGCCGTGGCGGCACTACGGCAGGCCGCGGGCCGCGACGACCTGCCGGATGCGGTCGGCGCCGACCTGGTCACGCTCGTCCGCGCGGTCCTCGCTCCGCTGGGGCTGACCGACGCGGAACCGGCGGGTGCGCAGGCTCGCGAACGGTGGTCGTCGCTGTCGGCGCTGGTCGCGCTCACCGAGGAGCAGCTGACCCAGGACCCGGAGTTGAGCCTGGAGGCGCTGTTGCGCGAACTGAGCCTGCGCGCCGAGGCACGGCACCCACCCGTCGTGCAGGGTGTGACACTCGCGTCCCTGCACGCCGCCAAGGGGCTCGAATGGGACGCCGTGTTCCTCGTCGGGCTGACCGACGGAACGCTGCCCATCCAGCACGTGCTCGGCGACTCCAACTCGGCACCGGACGAGGCGGCCGTCGAGGAGGAGCGGCGGTTGCTGTACGTCGGGGTGACCCGCGCCCGGGAGCACCTGCAGATGTCGTGGGCACTGTCCCGGAACGAGGGCGGCCGCAAGTCGCGGCGCCGTTCGCGGTTCCTGCACGGCCTCATCCCCGAGGATTCACCTGCCTCGCGGATCGCGGCGCCCGCCAAGAGCACCAAGAAGCGTCCACGGTGCCGGCTGTGCGGAAAACAGCTGATCGGGACGACCGCGACCATGCTCGGTCGCTGCGAGGGGTGCCCGTCCAATGTCGACGTGGAACTGCTCGAATCGCTGCGGTCGTGGCGGCTCGAGAAGTCGCGGGAGCTGAAGGTTCCGGCGTACGTGGTGTTCAGCGACAACACGTTGACGGCTCTCGCCGAGCAGCGGCCGCAGGACGATCGCGGGCTCGTCGCGATCCCCGGGATCGGTGCGAAGAAGCTCGAGCAGTTCGGTGAGGACGTCCTCGGTGTGATCAAGGGAAGCGGTAGTCCCTGAACGACTCCCACGCGGTGCGGGAGTAGCGCGCATCACTGCAGGTCAAAAATAGGTTGTGCGGTTCTGGAGAATTGCCTACTGTGGTTTCAGTGCGCGGGGAGACCCGTGTGGTTCACATCGGATCGAGAAGAAAAGGAGGTGGCAGTGAAATGACGAAGTTCCAAGCACATGAGACGGCAGTCGCTGCTGCCTCCGCACTGTTCGGCATGAACGCGGCGGAAACGGCACCGGCGATTGTCTGGTCGGCAGCCCGTCGTCGTCCCGCAGCAGCAGTCGAGTCCGTGTATCGGAGTTGTCGAGGAATTCCTCGGTAGATCAACTCCCACCGTCTTTCCAAGGCCACGGACCCGCATCGCGGACCGTGGCCTTTGTAGTTCGAGCACCTTTCCCGCTCGCAGCCTCGGCTCTGGTTCGCACCCACTTCATCGAACCGAAGAGATTGACCGTCGCAATGAGAGCAGAGGAGAAGGACGTGTCTACCGTGACATGCCGAGGGGTATCCGAAACCTCAACCGCCACAAGCGGATTTGTTCAGATAGTGTCCGCACGTGGTGACCTGCCCTGCCGGGTCGATGATCCCGACCTGTGGTTTGCGGATTCTCCCACCGAGCTGGAACAGGCGAAGGCGCTGTGCGCGTCCTGCCCGATCCGCTCCCGCTGCCTCGACGCGGCCCTCGATCGGGGTGAGCCGTGGGGCGTGTGGGGTGGGGAGATCTTCGACCAGGGTGTCGTGATCGCCCGCAAGCGTCCCCGGGGACGTCCGCGCAAGACTCAGACTCTGGTCTGTGCGTAGAAACCGGTACGGGGCGGGAGAATTCGGGCGTTCGCCCGGCCACTCACACGAGTGGTCCGGGCGAACGCCCGTTCTGTGTTTTCGGGGTCAGACGGTGTCTTCGTCCTCGGGGGCAGGCTCGGCGAAGCCGGGGAGCCACCGCGTGAGGATCTCCATGTACGGCGCGTACGCGTCCAGCTGAGCGCAGATTCCCACCGAGCCGACGAGAACCCGGAAGATCATCAGGTACTCCGCCGGCAGATTCAGTGCCCGGGCCGTCCGGAACTGTGCACTGTTGAAGTCGGTCGCGGAACCCGCGGCCTTCTGCAGCCAGGCGCGGGTGAAGTGGAATGATTCGGTGCGGATCGGGTCGGTGACGGGACGCAGGTAGTCCGCGATCTCCTTGTCGGTGACCGTCCGGCCGGGCAGAACGAATCCGTTGGCGTGCAGCAACTCCGTCAGTTCGTCGAACTGCTCGTGGAGCGCCAGCCGGACCATGGACCCGAGCACCGGGGGAAGACCGTGCGGAAACGGTGCCGCGGCACCGAAATCGATGACACCGAGGCGGCCGTCGCTGTGCAGCATGAAGTTACCCGGATGCGGGTCGCAGTGGAGCAGGCCGACGCGGGTGGGGGAGGCGAAGTGGAACTCCGCGAGCAGTGCACCCGCGGTGTTGCGTTCCTCGGGGGTGCCGTCGGCGATGATGGCCGACAGCGGCTTCGCCGACATCCACTCGGTGACCACGACCTTGGGGGCACTGGCGACCACGTGCGGAATCGCGAACTGCGGATCCCCGTCGTATACCTTGGCGAAGCGGCGCTGATTGTTCGCCTCGATCCGGTAGTCGAGTTCTTCCTCGGTGCGGGCCGTGAACTCGTCGATGACCGGGCGCACGTCGACGCCGGGCATGACCGAGGCGAACAGTCCCGCGAATCGGCCGAGCGTCTTCAGGTCGGCGCGCAGCGCCTCGTCGGCGCCGGGGTACTGAACCTTGACGGCCACGTCGCGACCGTCGGCCCACACCGCGCGGTGTACCTGGCCGATGCTGGCCGATGCGGTCGGGGTGTCGTCGAACGACTGGAACCGGTCACGCCACTTGGTGCCGAGCTGTTGGTCGAGCATTCTGTGGACGGCCCGCGCGGGCAGGGGAGGCGCCTGCGCCTGCAGCTTGTTCAGCGATTCACGGTAGGGTTCCGCGAACTCTTCGGGGATCGCCGCCTCCATGACGCTGAGCGCCTGCCCCAGTTTCATGGCACCGCCCTTGAGTTCGCCGAGGACCGCGAACAATTGCTCGGCGGCCTTCGCGCTCAGCTGGGCGTCGATCTCGTCCTTGTCACCGCCGGTCAGCTTCCGGCCGAAGCCCATCGCGGCACGCCCCGCGATCCCCAACGGGATGCTCGCGAGCTTGGCGGTGCGGGCGGAACTCCTGCGGGGGATGTCGGACACCCCACCATCATGCATCATGACCGAAGCCGGTTCGATTCGCCCACGGCGGGTGCCAGATACGTGCAGCTGCAGCTCGCCTGCCGTGGCCAGCGCCGGGTCACCAGCCGGTGCGCGCCGAGATCGATCTCGAGCGTCGCGTCGAGGCTGCTGGGCGGCGCGCCTCGCGGAGCAGCCAAGACGGCCTCGAGCTGGCCGAGGGCGACTGCTGCCGTGGCCATGATCACGGCGGGGCTCGCGTGCCCGACCGTCCCGAGGAGCTGAGCGGACAGGTGCGGCCAGTCCTCGTCGTACGCGGCGCGGAGGAGGTCGGCGCACCGCAGGCAACTGGTGTGGCCCGGGAGCACCAGTGGGCCGACCACACCGCGGCCGTCACGCAGCCGGACCTGCAGGTGCGGTATCCCGTTCTGGACCAGATCCGCGACGAGCCGCGGTTCCGCCACCAGATCGTCCGCGAGTACGACGCACAGGGCGTTCCATCGCCGGACGTCGCTGTCGGCGGAATAGCGGAAGGAGCGGGAGACCCGGATGCCGCCGTCCGTGAGCCCGGCCGACACCGCATCCGACAGCGGGCCGCGCCCGTGCACGCGAATCGGGATCGTGTCCGCGGCGGGGGACGTGCCTGCGACATCGATCAGACCGGCCCGGTCGAGGTCGCCGAGCAGTTTCGACACGTCCGTGGGCGCCAGGCCGTATCCGACGGCGGTCCACAGGATGTGCGGCCGCGAGTTCTTGCCGTCGAGCAGTCGGACGACGGCCAGGAGTTGCTCGGTCCGGACCCCGGGCGGCGGGGCGAGTACGAGCGCGCGCTCGGGATCCCAGCCGAACTGCACCCGCCCGTCGGGGCGGACGAGTACGGCGATCCGGGGATCGAGGGTGACACCGACGTGGGGTGTGGGCTGGATGGTCACCCGCTGAGGATCGCAGGCCACGACCGGGCGTCAGCGCCGAAAACGCGGGTTGTCCACAGGCCGAAACATGCCTCGACCTGTGGACTTCCCGCTATCGCAAGATTGGTGGGATCAGGAGGTCAGGACTCGGACTCGTCGTCCTTGCCGGACTTGTCGCGTTCGGCTTCCTCGGCCCGCTCGCGCGCCTCGGTTGCCTCCAGCTGCGCCATCGGATTGTCGAAGTCGCCGCCGTCGCCGCCGCCGAGCACACGTTCGACGAACGCATCCGGGCTGTCGAGATCGGACGAGTCGGGCAACAGGTCGGGGTGGGCCCACACACCGTCACGGGCATCGACGGTCGACTCGGACGTCAGGCGAGTCCACAACTGCGCGGCCTCCCGGACCTTGCGGGGACGCAGTTCGAGTCCGACGAGCGTCGCGAACGTCTGCTCGGCGGGTCCGCCGGTCGCACGCCTGCGGCGCAGCGTCTCGCTGAGGGCCGCGACGCCGGGGAGTCGGTCGTTCAGCGCCGACGCGACGACGACCTCGACCCAGCCCTCGATGAGGGCGAGCAGCGTCTCGAGTCGCTCGAGGGCCTGCTTCTGCTCGGGTGTGGTCTGCGGTTCGAACGCGCCCTGCTGCAGGATGTTCTCGAGCTGCGACGGATCGGTCAGCGCGGACGGGTCGAGTCCCTTCGCCATGTCCTCGATGGCCGAGAAGTCCATCGTGATGCCGCGGGCGTATTCCTCGACGGTGGCGAGGAGACGCTGACGCAGCCACGGAACGTGGCTGTACAGGCGCTGGTAGGCGGCCTCCCGCGCGGCGAGGAAGACGAGGATCTCGCGGTCGGGCTGTTCGAGCCCCTTGCTGAACCGCTCCACCGCGGCGGGAAGCAGTGCGCCCGTGCCCGCCGGGCCGAGGGGGAGGCCGATGTCGGTGGAGGTGAGCACCTCCTTCGACAACTGGCCCAGAGCCTGGCCGAGCTGGGAGCCGAACGCGAGGCCACCCATCTGGCTCATCATGCCGATCATCGGGCCGGCCATCTGCTGCGCTTCCTCGGGCAGCCCCTGCACCCACATGCCGGACACCTTCTCCGCGACGGGGTCGCACAGCCGCTTCCAGGTGTCGAGGGTGTTGTCGAGCCAGTCGTTGGGCGTCCACGCGACGGTCTTCGTTGCGCCGGCGGGCAGCGTCGTCGCGGCATCGAGCCACAGTTCCGCGAGCCGTGAGGCATCGGCGATCGCCTCGGAGTTGCCCTGGGTGATGGGAGCGACGGACCCCATCTGCTGGCGCGCGAGTTTCTTCGCGATCTCGTAGTTGACCGGGCCGGTCTGCTCACCGGAGCCCATCGACGTGCCCATCCCGCTCAGCATCTGGCCGAACTGGGTCAGCATCTGGCCGAGGGAGGCCGGGTCGAAGCCCCCGGCGGGAAAACCACCCGCCCCGAAACCGAAGTCGTCGGAACCGCCCGCGTTCTTGTCGCGGTCGGGCCCGTTCTGATCCCCCGTGTTCTTGTCACGATCGGGATCGTCGTCGGGTTTGGAGAAGCCGAAGGGCGGATTGCTCATGACTCAACGGTACAAGGCGCGTGGTTCCGTGGCTGTCCACCTCGTCACGCTGACGGCGAACACGCGGGACGGCCGACAGCCGTGTCCGAGGGTTCGCGCTCTACGCTGGTCCAGGTGAATCGACGGATCGTGACGCTTCTGGCTGCGCTGGCCCCGATCGTGGTACTCGGAATTCTCGGCACGGTGATCACGGTGCCGTACGTGGCCCTCGGGCCGGGACCCACGTTCAACACACTCGGCGAAGTGGGTGGTGAGGAAGTCGTCGCCATCGAGGGGACGGAGGTCGACGACACCACCGGCCACCTCAACATGACGACGGTCGCCGTGCGCGACGGGCTCAACGTGTTCGAAGCGTTCGGATTGTGGGCCAGTGGGCGTCAGGGCATCGTCCCCCGCGAAGAGGTGTACCCGCCGGACAAGTCGAAGGACGAGGTCAAACAGGAGAACGACGCCGACTTCCAGCAGTCGGAGGACAGCGCCGAACTCGCGGCACTCCACTTCCTGGGCAAGCCGGTGGACCTGCGGATCGCCAAGGTCGGTGAGGACGGCCCCTCCCAGGGACTGCTGCGCGAGGGCGACGTGCTGGTGAGTGTCGACGGAAAGCCGGTGTCCACTGTCGGTGGTGTGCAGGAGGCGGTGGCCGATGTGCCCCCGAAGACGGAGGTGCCGATCGTGATCCGGCGCGACGGCGCCGAGACGACGGTGCGGGTAGTGCTCGGCGCACGCCCGGACGACGAGTCCAAGGGCTACCTGGGGATCACTCCCGAGGAGATCCCGGACGTCCCGTTCACGATCGACTTCAACCTCGCCGACGTGGGCGGCCCCTCGGCGGGGCTCATGTTCACCCTCGCCGTGATCGACAAACTCAGCCCGGGCGAACTCAACGGCGGCAAGTTCGTCGCCGGCACCGGCACGATCGACTCCGACGGCGACGTCGGTCCCATCGGCGGCATCAAGTACAAGCTGATCGCCGCGGAGGAGGCGGGCGCCGAGACGTTCCTCGTGCCGGCGAAGAACTGCGACGAGGCACGCCAGGGTGCGCCCGACGGGCTCCGGCTGGTGAAGGTCGAGAACCTCGGCGGAGCCGTCGACGCGCTCGAGGCGATCGATGCCGGAGCCGACGCGCCGCACTGCTGAGCGGTCAGTCCTCCTCGGTCGCGTCGAGGGTGGCGTACAACGCGCTGATGAGATTCGGTGCCAGATCCTCGTAGGTGAGCAGTTCGATGCCGGCGTACGGGTCGGCGTCCTCGTCGGGGCGCAACTGCATCAGACACAACGACGGTCCGTCGCGCAGCACGGCGGCGATCAACCGGGCGGACCGGCGGTCGGGATGCGACTCGGCCGCGGCCCGCGCCGCGTCGTCGGCGGCGTCTCGATCGGACAGCAGGGGGACGAGCGCGTCGTCGAGGTCGGACTCCGCCTCGGGCGGTAGAACGACGATCTCCTGAACGAGGGCGCACCCCACCACGGACTCCGGCCAGCTGGTGGTGGCGAGGAACTCGTCGAGTGCGCGCGACCCGCCGTCGATGTCGTCGGGGAACGGATCCTGTTCCACCGGGGTCAATTCCGCGCCGTCGGCGAGTTGGTCGAGCAGGCTCGGTTCGGCGGCCGCGAGCAGTTCGGTCGGGACGAGTGCGAACATCTGGGGCGGCTGATCCCACCCTCCGGCATCGACGAATTCGACCACCTCGCGCACACAGCGGGCGAGGGCGTCCGTCTCTCTGTTCACATTCTCTTCACTCACGAGACCCATCTTCGCACCCCCGGAACAGGACCGACGGCCGCATCTCTCGGTTGTTACGTAGAGTGGGACGAAACGGTCACGCCCGTGCGGTTCGGGTGTGGACGAACGAACGGTGCAGTTGATCGCGGCGCGACAGCGTCGCCGTATTCTTGGAGTGTGGCACGTGGGCATGCGGCCCCCCGCAGGTTTACCGTCGTTGTCCAAACGCAGCCGAGTGCTGCTGGTGCTGGCGCTTGTCGTCGCGGCCCTGTTGCTGGTGGGCCCTCGGCTCATCAGTACCTACACGGACTGGTTGTGGTTCGGTGAAGTCGGATTCCGTGGTGTCTTCACCACGGTCCTGATCACCCGCCTGCTCCTCTTCCTCGTAGTCGGTGTCGTGGTCGGCGGAATCGTCTGGCTGGCACTGCTGCTCGCCTACCGTTCGCGGCCGGTGTTCGTCCCGGTGTCGGGTCCCAACGATCCCGTGGCGCGGTACCGCACCACGGTGATGACTCGGCTGCGCCTGTTCGGCCTGGCCATTCCGATCGCGGTGGGACTGCTCGCCGGGCTGATCGCCCAGTCCAGCTGGGTGACGGTGCAGCTGTTCGTCAACGGCGGCGCGTTCGGCGTCGCCGATCCCGAGTTCGGCCTCGACGTCGGCTTCTACACCTTCGATCTGCCGTTCTACCGTTTCGTCCTCAACTGGCTGTTCGTCGCGGTTCTGCTGGCGTTCTTCGCGAGCCTGGTGACGCACTACATCTTCGGCGGGCTGAAGCTGGCGGGCCGGGGCGGGGCACTGACCAATGCGGCGCGAGTCCAGTTGGCGGTCCTCGCGGGAACGTTCATTCTCCTCAAGGCCGTCGCGTACTGGTTCGACCGTTACTCGCTGCTGTCGAGCAGCCGCAAGGAACCCACGTTCACCGGTGGTAGCTACACGGACATGAATGCGGTGCTGCAGGCGAAGCTGATCCTGCTGGCCATCGCGGTCATCTGCGCGGGCGCGTTCTTCGCCGCGATCTTCCTGCGCGATCTGCGGATTCCCGCAATGGCGACAGCGCTTCTCGTGCTCTCCTCGATCCTGGTCGGCGCGGTGTGGCCGCTCGTGGTCGAGCAGTTCTCGGTGCGTCCCAACGCCGCCGACAAGGAGAGCGCGTACATCGAGCGGAACATTGCCGCCACGCGGCAGGCGTACGGCATCACCGACGACAAGGTCGAGTACCAGGACTATCAGGGGTACGGCACGAAGCCGCCGCGGGACGTGCCCGCCGACGTCATGACCATCGAGAACACGCGACTGCTCGATCCGAACATCCTGTCGCGGACGTTCACCCAGCAGCAGCAGTTGAAGAACTTCTACGGCTTCCCGCCGACGCTCGACATCGACCGGTACGACATCGACGGGCAGTTGCGTGACTACATCGTCGCGGCCCGCGAGTTGTCGTCCAAGAGCCTGACGGGTAACCAGACGGACTGGATCAACAAGCACACCGTCTACACGCACGGCAACGGACTGGTCGCAGCCCCCGCGAATCGGGTGAACGCCGCTGCCGGCGAGTCCGCGGAGGAAGCCGCCAACAGCAACAGCGGTTACCCCGTCTACATGGTCAGCGATATCGCCTCGCAGGAGGCGGGTAATCAGGTCATTCCGGTCGAGCAGCCGCGCATCTACTACGGCGAGGTCATCGCCGACACGGACGCCGACTACGCGATCGTCGGCGGATCCGAGGGTTCGGACCCGCGCGAGTACGACACCGACACCTCGCGCTACACGTACACCGGTTCCGGTGGTGTGCCGATCGGCAACTGGTTCAACCGGCTGGCGTTCGCGGCCAAGTACACCGAGCGCAACATCCTGTTCTCCGGTGCCATCGGGTCGGATTCCAAGATCATCTACAACCGGGACCCGCGGGACCGGGTCACGCACGTCGCCCCGTGGCTGACCGCGGACGGCGACTCGTACCCGGCCGTCGTCGACGGCAAGGTCGTCTGGATCGTGGACGCCTACACCACGTTGCAGGACTACCCGTACGCCCAGCGCAGTTCGCTCGACGGACTCGTCGAGGACAGCATCGACCAGAACACCGGCCGCCTGCTGCCCCGTAAGGAGGTGTCCTACATCCGCAACTCGGTGAAGGCCACCGTCGACGCGTACGACGGCACCGTGAAGCTCTACCAGGTGGATCAGAACGATCCGGTGCTCGATGCGTGGATGGGTGTGTTCCCGGATGCGGTCCAGCCGGCGGATTCGATTCCGGATGAACTGCGTGCGCACTTCCGCTATCCCGAGGACCTGTTCAAGGTGCAGCGCGAGATGCTCGCCAAGTACCACGTGGACGATCCGAAGGAGTTCTTCACCAACAACGCGTTCTGGTCGGTGCCGAGCGATCCCACGATCGACACGAGCGCGAACCAGCCGCCGTACTACGTGCTGGTCGGTGATCCCGAGACCGGGAAACCGTCGTTCAATCTGACCAGTGCGATGGTGGGTTACAGTCGCGAGTTCTTGTCTGCATATCTGTCGGTGAAATCGGATCCGGAGAATTACGGCAAGTTCACGGTGCTCCAGTTGCCGACGGACACGCAGACCCAGGGTCCGCAGCAGACGCAGAACTCGATGATCTCGGATCCACGGGTGGCGTCGGAGAGAACCCTGCTCGAGAGATCGAACAAGATTCAGTACGGCAACCTGCTGACCTTGCCGATCGCGGACGGCGGCATCCTCTACGTCGAACCGATGTATACGGAGCGAAGTTCGACAGGCCCGAACACGTCGACGTTCCCGCAGCTGTCGCGAGTGCTGGTGAGCTACCGCGAGCCGCCGCCGAGTAACAGTGTGCGCGTCGGGTACGCCCCGACGTTGGCGCAGGCGCTCGACCAGGTGTTCGGTGCCGGCACAGGCTCGGTGGCGACGGCACCCAGTGCGGAAGAGGGGACGCCTCCGGAGTCCGGCACCACGCCGCCGGTCGATCAGGGTGCGGCACCGGCGCCGACCGCCCCGGCGACACCGCCGTCCGGCACGGATGTCTCGGCGGCCGTGGCGGAGTTGGACGCGTCGCTCGACGCCTTGACGTCGGCGCAGCGCAGCGGTGACTTCGCGGCCTACGGCGCAGCCCTTGCTCGCGTCCAGAAGGCGGTCGCCGCGTACGAGGCGATCCCGAAGTAGAGGCGCTTCAACCGCAGAGAACGAGGCCCTGTCATCCGAACCGGATGACAGGGCCTCGTCGTATCTGATCGGAAGATCAGCGCAGTGCGTCGACCAACTGCGGGTTGGAGTCCACCAGCTGCTGGAACTGCTGTCCGTAGCCGTTCTGCTCGGCGACCTGACGCGCGGCGTCGAGCGTCTGCTGTGCGGCGGGCTCGACCGGGGCGGGTGCCTGGACCTGAGCCGGAGCCGCGGGGGCGGGAGCCGGGGTGGGCTCCGGAGCGGGCGCGGGAGCCTCGGCGACGTCGCCGCCACCGGTGGACAGGTACTGACCGCACACCGGCCATGCACCCTGGCCCTGGGTCGCGAGAACGTTCTCGGCGACGCGGACCTGCTCGGCCTTGCTGGCGTTCGATGCCGAGCCGGTGCCGCCGTTGGCCTCCCAGGTGCTCTGCGAGAACTGCAGACCGCCGTAGTAGCCGTTTCCGGTGTTGATTCCCCAGTTGCCGCCACTCTCGCACTGGGCGACGCCGTCCCAGTTGTGGGAAGCGGCGGAGGCGGTGCCGGTGCTCAGTCCGAGCGGGACGGCGACGACGGCTCCGGTGACGGCGATCCAGCCGAGGGCACGCTTGCTGATGCTGTGATTGGTCATGCGGGGTCAATCCTCTCCGCGCTTGCTGGCGTGGCCGGCCTGCGGGTGACAACGTCTGCGTCGTCACGCCGGGCTGCGATTCTGTGCCGCGTCCCTGCCCCTCGAAGGTTTCGGGGATTCCGAACCCGCGGGGCAGAGCTAGCAGCGGCGGGCCGGCTTTCGCCCGGTTGTTTCGGGCCGAGAGCGACCGTACGGGAGCTTCGGCCGCAGTTCACCTGGCGAAAATGGTGGACAGCTGTCCGGCGGCGCAGGCGAGTTTCCCCTGTCTGCGCAGGTCAACCTGCCTCGATATCGTTTCGGAGTCTATTCGTTACCCCGCTGTTATGTGTCGGGGATCACCACGATTTTGTGCAGCGGCTCACGTCGAAATGGCAGGAACATGGGTCCTGGTGGTGTATGTCGAGGCCGTGCGATGCAGGAGTGCCCCGCGCGCAGTCGTGCTGCGCGCGGGGCACTCTCGCAAGTGTGTGGTGCGGATCAGAGGTACTGTCCGCAGACCGGCCAGGCGCCGGGGCCCTGGGTCGCCAGGACGTTCTCGGCGACGCGGATCTGCTCCTCGCGCGAGGCGTTGGCCGGCGAGCCGCTGCCACCGTTCGCTGCCCAGGTGCTGTCGGTGAACTGCAGACCGCCTGAGAAGCCGTTTCCGGTGTCGGCGCCCCAGTTGCCGCTGCTCTCACACGCTGCGACGGCGTCCCAGTCTCCGGAAGCGGCCGATGCGGTGCCGGTGCTCAGGCCGAGCGGCACTCCGATGACTGCTCCGGTGAGTGCGATTGCGCCCATGGTCCGCTTGACGATGCTGGAATTGGTCATGTGGTTGTTTCCTCTCCGCGCCTGCTGACGAGGTTGTGGTGTGCGGTAACGGCTGGTGTGCCGACCCGGTGGTCGATCTGTCCTCGTCCCTGCCCCTCGAGGTGTCGGGATTCCGAATCCCGCGGGGGCAGGTCGAGCTGCGGCGGGTCGGCGTTGCCCGGTAGTTTCGGGCTGGCAACGAACGTACGCGGTGATCACGGAATGGTCACGGGTCGATTTTCTGTGACGGGCGTCCAAATACTGGGATGAACGGACGGTGTTTTCCCAGGTCGTCCCCGAAGTTTCAGGTTTCGGCAGCGTTACAGATTTCGACTAAAATGTGACGAGCGTCATAACATTCAGGTAACGGATGTGACTCGAGTGGTGCCGAAAGGTTGCTACTCGGACTCTTTCCGGGCGATTTGCAATCCGTTCGTTCGCTCGTGTAACTTTGTTCATGCAACGCGGGGTGGAGCAGCTCGGTAGCTCGCTGGGCTCATAACCCAGAGGTCGCAGGTTCAAATCCTGTCCCCGCTACCACTGAAGAACCGGTGTCCTGGAATCCAGGGCACCGGTTCTTTTTGTCTCCGCTCGCCCCCGTCGAGGGCGGACCACCTCGCCGGTGCGACTGCCCGTCCACCAGCACGAGGGCTTCGCTCAGCGGCTGTCGCGTGAAATGGGCCAGTCCGTCGAGTACCCTTGCGGACCGAGTCGCTCATCATGTTCGCGGACTCCACCCGGAGGCTCATGCTGAGGGACTCGGACACGGGCTGCGAGTGCGACGATCTGGACAAACCCGACCTCACGGCACGCGGTGTCGAGTTCCGCTGCCACACCCGCGGATTCGGCGCTGTTGTGGGCGCGCGCTCTCTCGGCGAGATAGGGACTGATGTCGACGGTCGGGCAGTGACGGCGAGCCGCGGGCATCGAGGGAGGTGCTTCCAGTCCAGGAGTGACTGCATGAGAACACTATTCGGCAGAGCAGCCGCGAGTGCAGGGGACGGTCGACGAACTGACACCGATCGTCGGGGGTGCCGCGATCCCGGATTCGCTGACCGCGGAACAGATCTACACGAACCGGTTCCCCGATCCGCGATCGGGATCAGCTCTCCGTGACGTCCATCTCGATCAGGACGCGACGCAGCAACTTGCCAGTCGCGTTGCGGGGGAGTTCCTCGATGAAGACGATCTCGCGGGGCACCTTGTACCGCGCCAGGTTCGACTTGACGTGGGCCTTCAACTCGTCGGCGTCCTTCGCGGACCCCGGACCGGGTACCACGAAAGCCCTGAGGCGATGGCCGAATTCGGAGTCCTCGACACCGATCACAGCAGCCTCGAGCACGTCCTCGCGGTCGGCGAGCAGGTTCTCGACCTCGAGGGGGTAGACGTTCTCGCCGCCGGAGACGATCATGTCGTCGTCCCGGCCGTCCACGAAGAGGAGGCCGTTGCGGTCGAAGTGGCCGACGTCGCCGGTGGACAGCAGACCGTTGATGCGCTCCTTGTCACGACCGTCGGTGTAGCCGGAGAAGCTGAGACCGCTGGCGACGAAGATCCGTCCGACGGTCTCGGGTTCGGTGATCCGTTGACCCGACTCGTCATAGAGTTCCACGTGGCAGGTGACGGGTGCCCGTCCCGCGGTGCCCGGCGCCAGCGCAAGGTCGGCCGGAGTCGCGACGGTGGCGACGGCGACCTCGGTCGAGCCGTACAGGTTGTGGAGCACCTCGCCGAAGGCGGCGGTGGTGCGCTTGCATAGGTCGGGGGAGAGTGCGGACCCGGCCGCGAAGATGATCTTCAGGCTCGACGTGTCGTACTTCGCCAGCGTCTCGGGCCCGAGATCGATGATGCGCTGCAGCATGGTGGGAACGACGACCAGTGTGTCGCAGCGGTGCTTCTCGACCAGGCGGATCGTGTTCTCCGGATCGAACTTGCGATGCATCACCACGGTCTGGCCGAGCGCCAGCGCGAGCGCGAACTGGGAGACTCCCGTTCCGTGGAAGGCGGGGGCCGCCATCATCATCGTCTGCCCGCGTCGCAGCGGAACCCGGTCGAGGAACTGGGCCGACGCAAGCGGCGACGTGTGTCCGCGGGGAGCGCCCTTCGGTGTGCCCGTGGTGCCGCTGGTGAGGAGGACGAATCCGCCCTGCGTGGACGGCGCGGGCAGCGAACTGCGGTCTCTGCCCTCCATCACGTCGTCGAGTGTGCGGACCTGGGACGTCGAATCGTCCTCCGCCCAGGAGCGATAGGCGATGACCTCGTCGGGGAGGGCCTCGGCGACCGCGTGGAACTCGTCGTCGTACACGAACGCCTGAACCTGCTCGCGGGCGGCGACGTCGACGAGCTGCGGCCGGGCGAACCCGGTGTTCATCAGCACCAGCTTGGTGCCGTTCTTGGCGGCGGCGAGCATCGTCAGGACCAGGCCCCGATGATTGCGGCACATGCATCCCATGACCGAACCGGGAGTGATGCCGTCGGCCTGCCACGCCCGCACCAGGGCGTTGGACTGCTCCTCGATGTCGGTGTAGGTGAGCGGGCCGCGCTCGTCGATCAGGGCCACCGCATCCAGCCCGGCCTCGGCATTCGCGTGGACGGGCCCGGCGAACGGTCCGTACTTCCGCACGGCCAGGATCGATCGGACGCCCTGATCGACGCGGGGAAAGGGAACGAGGCCTGCGCGGTTCATCACCCGCACAGCTCCCACGGTGTCCGTGATCTTGGTGAGGAAGTGCTGAGCTGGCATCAAGAACCCCTCCGGCTGCAGTGACGGATTTCCCGTTCAGCGTAGATGAAGAGGCCGGTCCGGCCACGCGGTCCGGCGAAGCCGGACGTCCCGCACGAAGAAGCCCCCGCCGCAGGGGAGCGCGGCGGGGGCTACACCCCTCGATGAAAGTCCCCCTCGAGCTGCTACTTCAGCTCGGCGGACGACTTTCCGAGCAGACGGCGAGCGACGATCAGCTGCTGGACCTGCTGCGTTCCCTCGAAGATGTCGAGGATCTTGGAATCGCGCGCCCACTTCTCGAGCAGCGGGCGCTCCGAGTAGCCCAAGGTCCCGGCGAGTTCGACGGCCTTGAGGGAAATGGCGGTTCCGGTGCGACCGGCCTTCGCCTTCGACATGGATGCTTCGAGTGAGTTCGGCTTCTTGTTGTCCGCCATCCACGTTGCGCGCAGAGCGAGCAGGTAGGCGGCCTCCCAGTCGGCCTCGAGCTGCAGGAACTCGGCGGCCGCCGCGTGCTGGTTGTACGCGGGGGTGTCGTAGGAGATCTCCACGCCGGCGTCGGAGAGGATGCTGCGCAGTTCCTCGAGCGCGGCGCGGCCGAGGCCGACCGCCATGCCGGCGACGATCGGACGGGTGTTGTCGAACGTCTGCATGACGCCGGCGAAGCCCTTCTCGACGTTGACCTCCGGCGTGCCGAGCAGGTTGTCCCTGGGGATCCGGCAGTCCTGCAGCAGCAGGACCGCGGTGTCGGACGCCTTGATGCCCAGCTTGTGCTCGAGGCGGGCGACGCTCAGGCCGGGGGCGTCGCGGGGGACGACGAACGACTTGATCGCGGCGCGGCCCTTCGTCTTGTCGACGGTGGCCCACACGACGATGTGCGTGGAGCGCTCGCCGGCCGTGACGAAGATCTTCTCGCCGTTGAGCACGTACTCGTCGCCGTCGAGCACCGCGGTGGTGGTGACGGCGGCGGAGTCGGAACCGAAGCCGGGTTCGGTGATGGCCATCGAGGCCCACACCTTGCCGAAACGCTCGAGCTGTTCGTCGGTGGCGACGGCGGCGATGGCCGAGTTGCCGAGGCCCTGGTACGGGATAGCCAGTGTGAGACCGACATCGCCCCAGCAGGTTTCGATGACATTCATCAGCGACGACATGTTGCCGCCGTTGACGTTCCCGATGACCTTCGGCTCGTCTCCCCGTCCGAGGGCGGCGCCTGCCGCACCCTTACCGGAGTCGTTGAGTCCCTCGACCATGGCGGCCATGGTGTCGAGTTCCTTGGGGTAGGCGTGCTCCGCGAGATCGTACTTGCGGGAGATCGGCCGGAAGATTTCCGCGGCGACCTGGTGCGCCTGATTCGCGGAGGCTTTGAGCTTCTTGGGAAGTTCGAGGTTGATCATGACAGTTTCCTTAGTTCGAATCCGGCCGCTCAGATCAGGACGATGCCCTCGGCGACGCCGATGGCGCGCAGATCGCGGTACCAGCGCTCCACGGGATGTTCCTTGGTGTAACCGTGGCCACCGAGCAGCTGGACGCCGTCGAGGCCGATCTGCATGCCCTTCTCGGAGGCCAGCTTTCGGGCGAGGGCCGATTCGCGGGCGAAGGAGAGCCCCTGCTCGGCGCGCGAGGCGCCGCGCAACGTCACCAGACGCAGGCCGTCGAGTTCGATGCCGATGTTCGCGACCATGAACGCGACCGCCTGACGGTTGCTGATCGGTTCGCCGAACGCGACCCGCTCGTTGACGTAGGGGATCACGTAGTCGAGAACGGCCTGTCCGGTTCCGACGGCGAGCGACGCCCAGCCCAGGCGGGCGAGCCGGATGGCGTCGGCGTACTCGGCCTTTCGCACGTCGGCGTCGGCGTCGCCGAGCAGACCCGACTCGGGCACGGCGACGTCGGTGAGGTTGAGCCGGCCGAGGCCCGCGGCGCGCAGCCCCATGCTCGGGTCCGCCTCGACGACGAGTCCCTTCGTGTCGGCCTCGACGATGAAGAAGGAGGGCTTGCCGTCGAGTTCGGCTGCCACGATGAACAGCTCCGACGAAGCGGCGGCGGGAACGAGGCTCTTGACGCCGTTGAGCTTGTAGCCGCTGGGGGAGCGAACCGCCTTGGTCTGCAACGCGAACGGATCGAACAGTGCGCGTGGCTCGTTGACGACCACGGCGGCGTTCGGAACCTGCTCGCCGGTGAACGAGGGCAGGTAGGTCTTCTGCTGGGAGTCGGTGCCCCACTGGGTGAGGGCGACGGCAACGCCGCTCGGCGCGAGGATCGGCAGGGCGAGTCCCATGTCGCCGTGGGCGAGAGCCTCGGCGACGAGGGAGTTGGTGACTGCCCCGCGCTCGCTGGCGGCCCCGTCGAGTTCCTCGGGAACGTTGATGAGGGTGATGCCGAGTTCGGCGGCGCGCTTGACGAGATCCGCCGGGGCCGCGGCGGCGGCGTCGGCGTCGTGGCCCGCGGGTCGCAGGATCTCGGCCGCGAACTCACGCACGGTCTCGACGATCATCTGCTGCTCGTCGCTCGGGGTGAGGTCGAAATAGCCGGCCTTGGCGGTCGGGTTGTCGGGGAGGCGCTTCGGCGCACCGCCTCCGGACACCTTCTGGAACCCGCGGGTCGCGGCGCCGAGCGTCTTGAAGCCGGTCTTCGTGCCTTCGTAGGTCACCCGGTCGATCGTCTGGCGCAGGTTGTACTTCTCGGCCAGATCGGAACCGGTGATCTTGGTCAGCACTCGCATCGCGGCACCCATGGCGTCGCGCTTGACCGGATTCAGGCCGACGGCGGACGTGTCGCGGGGCTTCCGCTTCGCGCTGTCGTTGGGGGCAACAGTGTCTTGCTTGCTCATGATCACCAGCTGTTTCTCGGTGTTCGGGCGTGGACACGATCTATCTTACTTAGCAGTAAGGTGGGTGTCTACTATCGAGTAAGTTCGGGTGCCTGCGACCGTCCGCGGAAGCGTCCGGATCCTGCTCGGGGAGGAGGTGGCGGCGAAACCCTTCACCTACGGTGAAGCGGTGATCGAGATCCCCGCGATTCGTCGGCTCCGTCCCCTCATACGTCTCGCGCCCCTGCTGCTCGTGCCGTTGCTGCTGCTGGCGAGCACGTTCCCCGGCGAGTACCGCGTACCCCCGAGTTACTGGCTGCTCGCGATGACGGCCGCCGTCGTGTTCGCCGCCGGGGGGCGGTGGCCGCTGCCGGTCTCGATCGTCATGTCCGTGCTCGCGGTTCCGATGTTCGCGGCGCACGCCTGGGGGCTCTCCGAACTGGTTCCCTACCTCGGCGCCGTCGCATTGGTCGACGTCGCGATGCGCGCCCGGCGAACGCCGGCGATCCTCGCCGCCACGCTGTGCTGGACGGCGGCGGTGGTGGCGGGTCTCTGGGCGGACTCCTACCGCACGTTCTGGCAGGTGGCCAGCGTCGTGTCCCTCGTGGCGTACGTCGGACTGCCGTTGCTGCTCGGTCTCTATCTGCGCGCGCAGCGCGATCTCGCCGCGACGTACCGCCTGCGCGCCGCCGAAGCCGAATCACGCCGGCTGGAGGACCGGTCCCGCGCCGTGGTCGCCGAGCGCAATGCCCTGGCACGGGAACTGCACGATCTCGTTGCACACCACATGGCGTCGATCGTGCTCCGAATCGGGGTGGCGCAGCACGTGCTGACGGACGTGGACGGCCGCACGAGTTCGGTGCTCGAGGACGTGCACCGCACCGCATCCGATGCCCTCGCCGACATCCGGCGGCTGCTCGTCGCTTTGCGCGATCCCGCGATGGGCGACGTGGCGCTCGTGGAACCCGAAGCGTTGTCGATCGAGATCGCCGCTGCGGTCGACCGCACGAGGGCTGCGGGCTTCCCGGTGTCGGCGCGGATCGACCCGGGCATAGCCCGGCTCGACGCGATCGGCCGGCTGACTCTCCTGCGGGTGGTGCAGGAATCGCTGACGAATGCGATGAGGCACTCCGCTCCCGGTGGCGCCGTGTCCGTGACACTCGAACCGAACGCCGGCGGAACTGCCCTGCGGGTGACCAGCACCGGGCACCGCACCACCCCCGCGGATCGCTCGGAGGGTCACGGCATCATCGGTATGGGTGAACGGGTGGAACTCGCGGGCGGCACCCTCGGAGTGACGGATACCGTGAACGGGTGGGTGGTCGACGCCTGGCTACCCGGTCGTGTCGGCGACGACACCGGCACGAATGAGGTTGTGGGCCAGTGATACGGGTACTGATAGTCGACGACCAGCGGCTCGTCCGCGCGGGACTGCGGATGTTGTGTGACGCGACGGACGACATCGACGTGGTCGGTGAGGCGTCGAACGGGCTGGAGGCGGTGCGACTCGTGGCGGAGCGCTCACCCGATGTGATCCTGATGGACCTGCGCATGCCGGGACTCGACGGGATCGCGGCGACCCGGCAGATCGCGAGCTCACATCCCGCAGTGAAGGTTCTGGTCCTCACCACGTTCGACGACGACGACCACTTCTATCCGGCACTGGCCGCGGGGGCAGCCGGATTCCTCGTCAAGGACACCGATCCCGGCGAACTCCTGAACGCGATTCGCCGGACGGCAGCGGGCGACACGATCTTCACACCCGCGCTGCTCCGCCGCCTCGTCGACCGGGCGCTGGACATCGCACCTCCGGACGGGCAGTCCTCGACGTCGATCGCACTGACCGGGCGGGAACGGGAAGTGCTGACCCTGGTCGGAGAAGGGCTGGGCAATCAGGAGATCGCGGCCCGCCTCTACATCGGTGTCACGACGGTGAAGACGCACGTGGCGAACCTGATGGAGAAGACGGGCTGCGACAACCGGGTTCGGCTGGCCGTGTTCGCCCACACCCGGTACTAGCCACCGTGGTGGTCGTTCGACGGCATCGCCATCGTCATCGGATCCGGCCGCTGACCGGGCTCCAGGACGAGGAACTGTCCCATCATTCCGCGGTCCTCGTGGAGCAGAAGGTGACAGTGGAACATGTACGGATACGTCGCGTCGGTGTAGTCGATGAAACGCATCGCCAGCCGGATCTCGGTTCCGGGAGGCGTGTAGACGGTGTCCTTCCAGCCGGCCAGCGCCGGTGGTGGCGGGGAGCCGTCGATGTCGACGATCTGGAATTGCACGTCGTGAACATGGAAGTTGTGTGGCCAGTTGTCGACGTTGCGCACCGTCCACACCTCCGTGGTGCCGACGGCGGGGGAGAAGTCGATGCGGTTCATGTCCATTCGTGCTCCGTTGATCATGAACCACCGCAGTTCGAAACTCCGTTCCGCGGCAGCGGTGGCCGGGTCGAGTCGCGGGACGGCCACCAGCCTGGGCGGAATCGGCCGGGAGGGGAGCGGGCGGCGGTCCGGCCGCAGTTCGAGGATGTCGAACGTGTCCTCGAGGCCGTACCCGGCGGCGTCGCCGCGGTCGACGCCGCCCCGGCCGTCTATCGGATGCGAACGCAGCATCACGGTGCGCCCGTCACCCGCTGCGACGACGAGTTCGATCCGTTCGCCCGGACTGACCTGGATCCGGCGAAGGGGCACCGGTTCGCCGAGGAGACCCCCGTCCGTCGCGACCAGGCGGAACTCGCGGTCGTCGGAGAAGCCGAGGTTGTAGAGGCGGCCCGACGAGCCGTTGAGGACACGCAATCGAATCAGCCCGGTAGCGACGGGAAGGTGCGCACCGGCGATTCCGTTGGTGACGATCGTGTCGCCGAGCAGGCCGACGTCCGTCGGGTCCGATTCGTCCAGCGCACCGTCCGCGGTGAACCGCCTGTCCTGAATGATCAGCGGAATATCGTCCAGACCATACGTTTTCGGTAGATCGAGGGCGTCGGTCGCGTCGTCGTCGATGAGGAAGAGTCCGGCGAGGCCGCGGTAGACGTGCTTCTCGGTGGAGCCGTGCGGGTGGGGGTGGTACCAGAGAGTGGCGGCCGGCTGGTTCACCGTCCACGACGGCTCCCACCGTGCGCCGGGTTCGATCGACTGGTGCGGTCCGCCGTCACACCTGGCCGGGACGTGCATGCCGTGCCAGTGCACCGACGTCGACTCGGGTAGTTCGTTGTCGATCGCGAAGGCGACCGCTTCACCCCGTCGGGCGCGGAGGGTCGGGCCGAGCATCGATTCGCCGTAACCCCAGGTGGGGGTCCCGCGACCGGGCAGGATCTCGGACGTGCCCGCTCGTGCGGTGAGCGTGAAGTGCCGGACGCCCGCATCGTCCACCGTGGACGCGGCCAACGGCGGAATCGGGAGTCGCCGGGCGAATCTCCCGTCGACGGGGGCAGCGGAGTCCGATCCTCCGGAGGCGCAGGCAGCAGACAGGACGAACGGCGCGTACGCCAGTCCCATCAGAAAGGTACGTCGGGCGAGGGCAGTCACGATTCTCCTGGGTCCTGTCGCCGCAAGGATCGCGGCGGGAATTTGGCTCAGGAGAAATTCTTCGTGACGGACACCGGCGCGCCGTCCTCCTCGGGGCCGAGGATGGCGGAGCCGGACTCCTCCGTCGGAGTCTTGTCAGGAACTGCTTGCTGTGCTATCGCCGGCGTCAGTTCGAGCGCAGGCGGGACAGCGCCTCGTCGTGGAGCAGCGTGTTGGTGGCCAGTGCGCTGCCTCCGTGCGGGCCGTCGGCGCCGGCCAGGTTGGTGAAGCGGCCGCCGGCCTCGCGCACCAGAACGTCGAGGGGTGCGAGGTCCCACAGCGACACCTCGGGTTCCGCGGCAATGTCGACGGCGCCCTCGGCGAGCAGGCAGTAGGAGAAGAAGTCACCGAACCCGCGGACCCGCCACACGTCGTCGGTGAGGGAGAGGAACTGTTCGCGGATACCCAGTTCCTTCCATCCCGACAGGCTCGAGAACGTCAGGCTGGCCGATCCCAGTCGGTCGACGGCGGAGACGGCGAGACGGGCGGGCTCGGACCCGTCGAACGTCGACCAGGCGCCCGCGCCCGACGCGGCCCACCACCGGCGCGCGAGTGCCGGGGCGCTGACCACGCCGACGGTGGGAACGCCGTCCTCGAGCAACGCGATCAGCGTGGCCCAGATCGGGACGCCGCGGACGAAGTTCTTGGTCCCGTCGATCGGGTCGACCACCCACTGGCGTCCCGCGAACTGCGCGTCGCCGCCGAACTCCTCACCCAGCACCGCATCGGCGGGTCGCTCGGCGTCCAGCGTCGCGCGCACTGCCCGTTCCACGGCCAGGTCGGCGTCGGTGACCGGCGTGAGGTCGGGTTTGTCGTCGACCGACAGGTCGAGCGCCCCGAATCGGGCCCTGGTGATCGCGTCCGCCTCGTCGGCGATTCGGAGGGCGAGTTGCAGGTCGGCGTGGAGGTCGGTCACGGTCGCCCAGATTACTCGTACCGCTTACTCGTACCGCGCCCGCGCGAACTCAGTCGATCTTCACTTCCGCGAGCTTTCCGGTGGCGACGTCGAAGACGAACCCGCGGAGGGACGTGGTCGCCGTGATGAACGGGCTGGACTGGATGCGGCGCAGCGACTGCCGGACGTCCTCGTCGAGGTCGGAGAACGCCTCGGCCGACCAGGCCGGCTTGATACCGACCTCGTCCTGGATGGACTTCTTGAAGTCGTCGTCCGTGAACGTGAGCATCCCGCAGTCCGTGTGGTGGATGAGGATGATCTCGGTGGTGCCGAGCAGTCGCTGGCTGATCGCGAGCGACCGGATCTCGTCGTCCGTCACCACACCGCCGGCATTGCGGATGACGTGCGATTCCCCCTCCTGGATGCCGAGGATCCGGTAGACGTCCAGACGTGCGTCCATGCAGGCGAGGACCGCAACGTGCTTGCTCGGGGGGAGGGGGAGTGGCCCGGTGAATCCGGCGGCGTACTCCTCGTTGTTCTTCAGGTACTGGTCGGTCACGGTCATTTCGACTCCGTCCGGAATGGCGGCAAGAAGATATGCCTACCCGTGCATGCAACAAGGAGCATCCGGGGTGCGCAAGGGTTCGATTCGACGTGATCCGAAGGGGTGACTTCGGCTGGGAAGCAGGGGTGAGAGGGCCCGGGCGCGCACCCGGTAACCTTGGGAACCGTGCATCCCGACGTATCCGCAGACCTCAGCGAGCTCGACACCACCCTCCGTACCGTCGAATCGGTGCTGGACGTGGAGGAGTTGCGCCGCCGCATCGACGAGCTCGAACACCAGGCCGCCGATCCGGAGCTGTGGAACGACCAGGAGCACGCCCAGCAGGTCACCAGCCAGCTCTCGCATTCCCAGGCCGAACTGCGCCGCGTCGAGGAACTGCGGACGCGGCTCGACGACATGCCGGTGCTCTACGAACTCGCCGAGGACGAGGGCGCCGAGGCCATCGCGGACGCGGACGCCGAGCGGCACAGCCTGCGCGAGGACATCGCCGCGATGGAAGTCAAGACGATGCTCTCCGGCGAATACGACGAGCGTGACGCGCTGGTCAACATCCGCTCCGGCGCCGGTGGCGTCGACGCCGCCGACTGGGCCGAGATGTTGATGCGCATGTACGTCCGCTGGGCGGAGAAGCACGGTTACGGGGTCGAGGTCTACGACACGTCCTACGCCGAAGAAGCCGGAATCAAGAGCGCGACGTTCGCGGTCAAGGCGCCCTACAGCTACGGAACGCTGTCCGTCGAGATGGGCACGCACCGGCTGGTCCGGATCAGCCCGTTCGACAACCAGGGTCGCCGGCAGACGTCGTTCGCCGAGGTCGAGGTTCTGCCCGTGGTCGAGACCACCGACCACATCGACGTCAACGAGAACGACGTCCGCGTCGACGTGTACCGCTCCTCGGGTCCCGGTGGGCAGTCCGTCAACACCACCGACTCCGCGGTCCGGTTGACACACATCCCGACCGGCATCGTCGTGACCTGTCAGAACGAGAAGTCGCAGCTGCAGAACAAGGTGTCGGCGATGCGCGTCCTGCAGGCGAAGCTGCTCGAGGTCAAGCGCAAGGAGGAGCGCGCCGAGATGGACGCGCTCAAGGGCGACGGCGGCAGTTCCTGGGGCAATCAGATGCGGTCCTACGTGCTGCACCCGTACCAGATGGTCAAGGATCTGCGCACCGAGTACGAAGTCAACAACCCGTCGGCGGTGCTCGACGGTGACATCGACGGTTTCCTCGAATCCGGCATCCGGTGGCGGATGCGCGAGAATCAGGCGTCCTAATACCTATGGAAGCGACGGCGGCGATGTTCGCTCCCACCCAGAACCTGCTCGACTGGCTCTCGTCGACGGGGCTTGCTGTGTCGCTCACCGTCCTCGGAGCGATCCTGATGGCGCGATTCGTCAATTGGGGTGGCAGCAAGGTCACCGACCGGATCGACAGCAACTACATGCAGGGCGACGCCCTCGTCCGGTCCGAGGCGACCAAACACCGGCACTCGGTGGCGCAGGTGATCACCTGGGTGATCATCACCATCATCTACGTCATCGCGACGATGAAGGTGCTGGATCAGTTGAGCCTGCCGATCGGCAGCCTGGTGGCCCCGGCCACCGTGCTCGGTGCGGCACTCGGTTTCGGCGCGCAGCGCGTGGTGCAGGACATCCTCGCCGGCTTCTTCATCATCACCGAACGCCAGTACGGCTTCGGTGACACGGTGCAACTCGCGGTGACGGGGTCGTCGGAAGACGCCGAGGGCGTGATCGAGGACGTCACGCTCCGGGTCACCCGGATGCGGAACTCGGACGGTGAGGTCATCACCGTTCCCAACGGCCAGATCGTCAAGGCGATCAACCTGTCCAAGGACTGGGCGCGCGCCGTGATCGACGTGCCGGTCCCGGCCACGTCGGACATCAACCGGGTCAACGAGGTGCTGCACCAGGTCGGTGTCGAGGCCTTCGCGGATCGCGGACTGAAGAAACTATTGCTCGACGAACCGACGGTGATGGGAGTGGAGAGTCTGACGGTCGACGAGGTCAGCGTTCGCGTCGTGGCGCGAACCCTGCCGGGTAAGCAGTTCCAGGTGGGTCGCGCGCTGCGCGTGCGCATCGCCACCGCGATGAGACGGCAGGGGATCACCGTCGAACCGGACCTCCAGACGGTCCGGGCAGCGGAGGGCGAGGGATGACCGACGAACCCCGGCGCGGACTGGACCGGATTCTGCACTCGTCGTTCCTTCCCGCCAAGATCTTCGGCGGACGGGTACGGACGTCGACGCTGGTGCTGTGCATCCTCTGGGTCGTGCTGTACACGCTGTACACGTATCTGAACCCGGCCGAAGAGGTGGTCCAGGGCCCCGTCGCGCCGGCTGTCGTGCCCACCCGGCAGGCGCCCCTCCAGGAGACCACGCTGCCGACGTCCGAGATCGAGACGACGACCGAGTCGACGTCGGAGACGGTCACGACCACCGAGACGACACCCGAGGCGACCCCGCAGGAGACGGCGCCCACCGGGACCAGCCAGGTGACGTCCACCCCGACGTTGCCGTTCGGGATTCCCAACCCGTTCCCGCCTCCGCCGACGGGCACACCGCCGACCACGTCGTCCGTCCCGACGACGTCTGCGACGCCGCAGAGCGGACGATGACGTCCGCGCGTCGCTTCATTTGGTCACTGTTCGATAACGTCTAGACTGGCTCCTCGTGATCAGCGTCGAGAATGTGTCGAAGTCGTACAAGACCTCCACGAGGCCCGCCCTGGACAAGGTGAGCGTCGAGGTGGACAAGGGCGAGTTCGTCTTCCTCATCGGCCCGTCGGGCTCGGGAAAGTCGACTTTCATGCGCCTGCTCCTCAAGGAGGAGTCGCCGACGTCGGGTGACATTCACATCGCGGACTTCCACGTCAACAAGCTTTCCGCCCGGCGCGTGCCGAAGCTGCGGCAGAGCATGGGCGTCGTCTTCCAGGACTTCCGGCTCCTGCAGAAGAAGACCGTGTCCGAGAACGTCGCGTTTGCGCTCGAGGTGATCGGGAAGCCGCGCGCAATGATCTCCCGGACCGTCCCCGAGGTGCTCGAGATGGTCGGGCTGTCCGGGAAGGCGGACCGTCTCCCCACCGAACTGTCGGGCGGTGAGCAGCAGCGCGTCGCGATCGCGCGGGCGTTCGTGAACCGGCCGCTGGTGCTGCTGTGCGACGAGCCCACCGGAAACCTCGACCCGGAGACGAGCCAGGACATCATGCTGCTGCTCGAACGGATCAACCGCACCGGAACGACGGTGGTGATGGCCACCCACGACCACCACATCGTCGACTCGATGCGCCGTCGGGTGGTGGAGCTGGACCTCGGCAGAGTGGTGCGCGACGAGGCTCGGGGTGTGTACGGCGTGGGGCGTTAGCCGCCCTCCCTGCACTCCAGCCTCAGTACTGTCCCCAAGCCTCCTACGAAGGACTCTGATTCCCCGATGCGTGCCAGTTTCATTTTCAGTGAGGTCCTGACCGGACTCCGTCGCAACGTCACCATGACCATCGCGATGATCCTCACCACCGCGATCTCGCTCGGCCTGTTCGGCAGCGGGTTGCTCGTGGTGCAGATGGCCGGCAAGACTCAGCAGATCTTCCTGGACCGCGTCGAGGTGCAGATCTTCCTCACCGACGACATCTCCACGTCGGACCCGGGCTGCGAGGGGGAGATCTGCAAGACGCTGCGCACGGAACTGGACGAGACCCCGTCAGTGGTGTCGGTGGAGTACCTCAACCGGGACGACGCCGTGAAGGACGCGACGGAGCGGGTGTTCAAGGATCAGCCCGAGCTCGCCGCACTCGTCAGCCCCGACAGCTTCCCGGCCTCGTTCAAGGTCAAGCTCAGCGACCCCGAGCGGTTCGGCGTGATCAACGAGAAGTTCGGCACCCGCCCGGGAGTCGAGAGCGTCCTCAACCAGCGCGAGCTGGTGGAGCGGCTCTTCAGCGTCCTCAACGGTGTCCGCAACGCCGCGTTCGCGATCGCGATCGTGCAGGCCGTCGCGGCAATCCTGCTGATCGCGAACATGGTTCAGATCGCCGCGTTCACCCGGCGCACCGAGGTCGGCATCATGAGGCTGGTCGGTGCCACCCGCTGGTACACGCAGTTGCCGTTCCTGCTCGAGGCGGTGGTCGCCGCGCTGGTGGGTGCCGTCCTCGCCATCGTCGGCCTGTTCACCGCGAAGAACATGTTCATCGACGACGTGCTCGCCGACGTGTACGAGGCCAACATCGTGGCCAGGATCTCCAACAGCGACGTGCTGTTCGTCTCACCGGTGCTGGTGCTCGTGGGCGTCGGAATGGCGGCGGTCACCGCGTACGTGACCCTGCGCTTGTACGTCCGCGAATAATTCGGTTTGCCTCTTCTCCTATGCTGGAGGGTACGAACTGTTCACCTCGGACATCGCGGACTGAAAGGCCCGGAACGTGAAGGAAAAGGGCCGCAAGGTCATTGCGACCAATCGCAAGGCGCGTCACAACTACACCATCCTCGACGTCTACGAGGCCGGGATCGCCCTCGTCGGTACCGAGGTGAAGAGTCTGCGCGAGGGCAAGGCGTCCCTGGTCGACGCGTTCGCCACCGTCGACGACGGCGAGGTCTGGCTGCGCTCCCTGCACATTCCCGAATACACGCAGGGCACGTGGACCAACCACGCGCCGCGCCGTACCCGGAAGTTGCTGCTGCACAAGCGGGAGATCGAGCATCTCGTCGGCAAGACGCGGGAGGGAAATCAGACCCTGGTTCCCCTGTCGATGTACTTCTCCGACGGCAAGGTCAAGGTGGAGCTCGCGCTCGCGAAGGGTAAGCAGGACTACGACAAGCGCCAGGATCTGGCCAGGCGGACCGCCGAGCGTGAGGTGACCCGCGAACTCGGCCGCCGAGTCAAGGGCATGCGCTGACATCGATCCTGCTCGCGCTCGTGGCCGCGATCGGTTACGGCGTGAGCGATTTCATCGGGGGAGTGGCGTCCCGCCGGGTGGCGGCGCTTCGCGTCGTCATCGTGTCGTACCCGCTGTCGTTGCTGATCGTGCTCGTGATCGCCCCGTTCGCCGGGGGCACCCTCACCTCCGCCTCCCTCGTCTGGGGAGCCCTGGCGGGAGTGGCCGGTGGCGTGGCGGTCTGGTGGTTCTACCTCGCGCTGGCGTCGGGACCGATGTCGGTGGTGTCGCCGCTGACGGCCGTGCTGGTCGCGGGGATTCCGGTGCTGATCGGGCTCGCGTTCGGTGAGCGGCCCGGGCCCGTCGCGTACGTCGGGATCGCCGTGGCCCTCGTCGCCGTGGTCCTCGTCAGCCGGGAATCTCCCGACGAGACCGCGGGGGAGGTGGCCGGGGGCAGGGTGCTGCGATTCACCCGGACCGTCGCGCTGCTGACTGTCGGATCCGGCATCGCGTTCGCGCTCTCCTTCGTCTCGTTGCACCAGATCGGTGACGACGGCGGAATGTGGGCACTCGCCGTGTCCCGTGCCGCGGCGACCGCGGTGGTGTGGCTCGTCGCGTTGTCGGCCGGCCACTTCGTGCTGCCGCACGGCGAACCCCTCAAGCTCGCCGTGTACGTGAGTTTCCTCGACGTCCTGGCCAACGCGGCCATGATGTACGCGTTCCAGGGTGGGCTGCTGTCGCTGGTCAGCGTGATCGGGTCGCTGTACCCCGCCGCCACCGTGCTGCTGGCGATGGTGATGCTCGGTGAGCGGGTGAGCAGAATGCAGCAGGCGGGCATGCTCCTCGCCCTCGCGGCCGTCGGAATGATCGCCGTGGCCAGCTGAAATACGGCCACCGACACGCGGGACGAAAACCGGGATGAAACCGGACCGGGTTCGCGTTACACTAGGTGGCCCCGCGAGACTCGTGGGGCACGTACGGGGCTGAACGGTTTCGACTGCGTACGTTGAGGTAGGGGAAGCGTGTCGGTGCAGGCAAGAGACCACCGTAAGCGTCGCTGCAAACATATAAGCGCCGATTCCAATCAGCGCGACTACGCACTCGCTGCCTAAGTAGCGACTGCGTGTCTGTCAGTCCGGGTTCGCCCTCGGTCCGGGTACTGGCATCAGCTAGAGGGCTTTACCGTTCGACTCGGTCGCGGAGTCGAATGGGACAACCAACAGCGACTGGGATCGTCATCCTGGCTTGTTTGCGAGACTGGGAGATCCAAGTAGAGACATAGCAAACTGCACACGGAGAAGCCCTAGCTTTGCTGCGGAGGACCCGGGTTCAATTCCCGGCAGCTCCACCAGATCCGGGCCGGACACCACCAGGTGTCCGGCCCGGATTTTTTGTGCCCGGCGGAGTTCGAACGCCCCCACCCGCCGCCGTGACACGATGTGTGCCGTGTCCCTGACGAAACCGGTGGCCGTGGTCGCTCTGGGCGGTGCGCTCGGTGCGTCCGCGAGATTCCTGTTGGCCGAGCTGTGGCCGGGCATCTGGACCGTCCTGCTGATCAACGTGGTCGGGTCACTGCTGCTCGGCTACCTCGCCGAGACGGTCGGACCGGACCGGTTGTGGCGACTGTTCCTGGGCGTCGGCGTCCTCGGCGGTTTCACCACGTTTTCGACGTTCGCCGTCGACGCGGTGCGGGAGGACGCCGTCACCGCGACGCTCTACGTGGTGGCCACCCTGATACCGGCCCTGCTCGCGGCGCGGCTGGGGATGCTCGCCGGTCACCGGCATCGGCTGGCACGGAAGGCGGCGGCATGACCGTCCTCCTCGTGGCCCTCGGCGGCGCGCTCGGTGCGGCGACGCGGTACCTCACCGGCCGGTACGTCGACTCGTACCGCAGCTTTCCGGTGGCCACCTTCCTGGTGAACGTCGCCGGGTGCCTGATCCTCGGACTGCTGTCGGGGGCATCGATGTCCGAGCAGACGTTCGCCCTGCTGGGCACGGGCTTCTGCGGCGGACTGACCACGTACTCGACGTTCGCGGTGGAATCGGTGGGGCTGCTGCGGATCCGGCGGGCGCTCCCGTCCGTCGTCTACGTGGTCGCGAGTGTGGCAGCCGGGCTGGCCGCCGCCTGGCTGGGATTCCGATTGACGTCTTGAGGGCAGACTCCGGTGCGAGGGTGCAGGATGGATGGGTAGTCGAGTTCGATCCCGATGAATTTCCAGGAGGTCTCGTGGCGCACGACAGAGCGGGTCAGGTGGCACTGCCGGAGGATCTCGTAGACATCGCGCACCTGGTGACCGCGTACTACAGCGGCGTGCCCGACCCCGAGAATCCCTTGCAGCAGGTGGTGTTCGGGACATCGGGCCACCGGGGGTCGAGCCTCGACAATGCCTTCAACGAGGCACACATCCTGGCCACCACCCAGGCCATCGTCGAGTACCGGGCGTCCCAGGGCATCGACGGTCCTCTGTTCGTCGGGCGCGACACCCACGCCCTGTCGGAGCCGGCGTGGACGTCGGCTCTCGAGGTGCTGGCCGCGAACGACGTGACGGTGCTGATCGATTCGCGGAACCGGTACACCCCGACCCCCGCGGTCAGTCACGCGATTCTCCGCTACAACCGCAGCGGCCCGGAGTCGCAGGCCGACGGCATCGTCGTGACGCCGTCGCACAACCCGCCGCGCGACGGCGGCTTCAAGTACAACCCTCCGCACGGTGGTCCCGCCGGCTCGGAGGCGACGACGATCATCGCCGACCGTGCCAACGAGTTACTCCGCCGGGACCTCTCGGGTGTGCGGAGAGTGTCCGCGGACCGGGCGATCCAGCGGGCCGAGCGGTACGACTTCCTCCGCTTCTACATCGACGACCTGCCGAGCGTCCTCGATCTCGACGCCATCCGGAGCACCGGAGTGCGGATCGGCGCCGACCCGCTGGGCGGAGCGAGCGTCGACTACTGGGGTGCGATCGCCGACACCCATCGGCTCGATCTCGAGGTCGTCAATCCGCTCGTCGACGCCACGTGGCGGTTCATGACCCTCGACACCGACGGCAAGATCCGCATGGACTGCTCGTCGCCCGACGCCATGGCCTCGCTGATCGGAGCCAAGGACCGGTTCGACATCTCCACCGGAAACGACGCCGACGCGGACCGGCACGGGATCGTCACTCCCGATGGGGGACTGATGAATCCCAACCATTACCTCGCGGTGGCCATCGACTACCTGTTCTCGCACCGCACGGGGTGGGGTTCGACGGTGAAGGTGGGCAAGACGCTCGTCAGTTCGTCGATGATCGACCGGGTGGTCGGAAGCCTCGGCCGCGAACTGCTGGAAGTGCCGGTGGGATTCAAGTGGTTCGTCCCCGGTCTTCTCGAGGGCTCGCTCGGCTTCGGTGGCGAGGAGAGTGCGGGAGCGTCGTTCCTGCGTCACGACGGCGGGGTGTGGACCACCGACAAGGACGGGATCATCCTGGCCCTGCTCGCCTCGGAGATGACGGCGGTGACCGGCAAGACACCGTCGGTGCGGTACCGGGAACTCGCAGAGCAGTTCGGCAGCCCCGCCTACGCGCGCATCGATGCCCCCGCCACCCGGGAGCAGAAGGCGGTGCTGGCGAAACTGTCGCCCGAACAGGTGTCGGCCACCGAACTGGCCGGGGAGCCGATCACCGCGACGCTGACGAGTGCCCCGGGTAACGGGGCGGCCCTCGGTGGGCTGAAGGTCACCACCGAGTCGGCGTGGTTCGCGGCGCGGCCGTCGGGCACCGAGGACGTCTACAAGATCTACGCCGAATCGTTCAAAGGCCCGGACCATCTCGCGCAGGTGCAGGCGGCGGCCAAGGAACTGGTGGCCGACGTCCTGAAGTAGAAGTTCAGCCGGGGTAGGTGCTGCCGCCGAAGCGGGGGCACCTACGATCGGATTCAACTATGAACACTCGCGCACCCGGGCTGCCCGCTGGGCGCAGCCCGCGGCTCCCCTCGGAAATCTGGGTGCTGGTCTCGGCCAGCTTCGTCATCGCACTCGGATTCGGGATCGTCGCACCCGCCCTCCCGCAGTTCGCCCGCAGCTTCGACGTGAGCGTGACGGCGGCCACCGTCGTGATCTCGTCCTTCGCGTTCATGCGTCTGGTCTTCGCCCCGGTCAGCGGCCGGCTCGTGCAGAAACTGGGGGAGCGGCCGGTCTACATCACCGGACTCCTGATCGTCGCCGCCTCGACCGCCGCCTGCGCGGTCGCGGGGGACTACTGGCAGTTGCTCGTCTTCCGCGCACTCGGCGGCATCGGCTCGACGATGTTCACGGTGTCGGCGATGGGCCTGGTGATCCGCATCGCACCGGTGGACAGCCGCGGTCGCGTGTCCGGGCTGTACGCGACGAGCTTCCTGATGGGATCGATCTCCGGACCCCTCGTCGGCGGGCTGCTCGTCGGATTCGGACTCCGGGTTCCGTTCGTCATCTACGCGATCGCCCTCGTCATCGCGGCCGCGGTCGTCTTCGTGAGCCTGCGCGGTTCGCACCTGACGGCGCCCGACGCCACCGCCGCCGGTGCCACCATGACGCTGCGGGAGGCCCTCGGGCAGCCCGTCTACCGCGCCGCCCTCGGCTCGAATTTCGCGTTCGGCGGGGTGATCTTCGGAGTGCGGGTGGCGATGGTCCCGCTGTTCGTCGTCGAGGCGCTGCACCGCGACGCCGCCCTCGCCGGCATCGCCCTCACCGTCTTCGCCGTCGGCAATGCGCTCGTCCTCATCGTGTCCGGGCGATTGTCCGACGTGTACGGCCGGAAGCTGTTCGTCCTGCTCGGACTGCTGGTGTGCGGCGCCAGCACCGTCGGGATGGGCCTCAGCGAGAACCTGCTCGTGTTCCTGGTGCTGTCCGGCATCGCAGGCATCGGTTCCGGAGTCATGAGCCCCGCGCAGCAAGCCGCGGTCGCCGACGTCGTGGGTGCGAAGTCCCGCGGCGGTCCCGTGCTGGCCACCTTCCAGATGGTCGCCGACGTCGGCGGAGTCCTCGGACCGGTCGGGGCGGGTCTGCTCGCCCAGCACCTGTCGTACGCGGTCGCATTCGGCGTGACCGGCGGGGTCATGCTCCTCGCCGCAGTGGGCTGGCTGCTCGTGCCGAACAAGCCGGCGCCCAAGGTGTCGGTCGAGGCGGTCTGACCGGCGTCTTCGGTACCCTCGTTCGGGTGTGGATCAAGGTCGTCTCCCTTCTCGCCCGGCTGTCTCTCGCCGCCGTCTGGCTGGTCTCCGGCGCACTCAAAGTCGCCGACCCCGCCCAGACGATCATCGCGGTCCGCGCCTACCAACTGCTTCCCGAGGACCTCGTCCGGCCGGTCGCGAACACGCTGCCGTTCTTCGAGATCGCCCTCGGACTGCTTCTGCTGATCGGGCTCGCCGTCCGCGCCACGGCCGCGGTGTCCGCCGTGCTTCTGCTCGGGCTCATCGGCGTGATCGTCTCCGTGTGGGCCCGCGGACTGTCCATCGACTGCGGATGCTTCGGCGGCGGCGGTGCGGCCGACGTGAACGGCTGGGATTACACCAAGGAAATACTCCGGGATGTGGGCTTCCTCGCACTGGCCATGTGGCTGATCGTGTTCCCCCGTTCCCCGTTCACACTGGGGCTCGGCTCCCGCACCACTTTCTCAGTGACCCCTCAGCAGACGGTGGCAGAGTAAGCATTCGGTAAATCGATCCGACGTCGAAGGACTGCATCCACGTGAGCTCGAAGAACAAGTACAACCCGCAGCCGGAATCCAGCCGGTCCACCTACATTCTCGGTGGGCTCGCCGTACTGGTCATCGCCGTACTGGTCATCGGTGGTGTGATCTGGCAGAGCAACCGCAGCAAGCCGCGCAACGACGGTTACGGCGGGGTCCAGAACTCCGAGGTCCAGGTGGCGCTGCAGGACGACGGTGTCGTACTTCTCGGTCGCCCCGACGCGGCCACCACGGTCGACCTCTTCGAAGATCCCATGTGCCCGTACTGCGCCGAGCTCGAGAACAAGAACGGCCAGGAACTCGCGCAGGCCATCGACGACGGCAAGGTGGCGGTCCGCTACCACGTCCTGAACTTCCTCGACCAGCTCTCGGCCAGCGGTGACTACTCCACCCGCGCCGTCGCGGCGTCCGAGTGCGTCGCAGAAACCGGTGACGCCGTGGCGTATTCGGCGTTCCACGCGGCGCTGTTCTCCCCGTCGAACCAGCCGAAGGAGAACGGCAGCTCCGATCACACCAACGAGGAGCTCGCGCAGATCGCCGGCGACGCCGGAGCGTCCGACGAGGCCGTCCAGTGCATCACCAGCGGTGCGAAGGTCGAGCAGGCCCGTGCGCACGCCGAGGCGGGCCGTCAGGCCCTCGCCGCGAGCGGCGCTACCGGCACCCCTGCCGTGGTCAAGGACGGCACCGTGATCGATGCACTCTCCAACGAGAACTGGGTGTCGCAGCTGTAGGCGGCTCCGCCGCCCGTGCGCCTTTTTGGTAGCTGGAACAACCAGAAAGGCGCACGGGCGCGAAGCGCCTCTGACCAGGCGATTTGTTGGCCCGGTCGGCAATGGTGTAACTTTCTTCGAGCACGGAGGAAGTCATTCCGAGTGTGGAGAACAACCGAATACGGGGCTATGGCGCAGCTGGTAGCGCACCACACTGGCAGTGTGGGGGTCAGGGGTTCGAGTCCCCTTAGCTCCACTTTCGAGAGAAGCCTCTCATCCGCAGACAATGCGGGTGGGAGGCTTTCCTCATTCATCCCCCTTGTCCCGGTGGGACACTGGCGTCATGACATTCACTGTGACGCATCGATCATTCGACCAATTGGCGGAGTTCGCCGTCACCGACTTCGGCGACGACGACAGCTACAGCATCCACGAGTCCGGGGCGCTCGTCATCGTCCGTGCCGCCCGGGAGCTGATCTACGCCCCCGGGAGCTGGTTCCTGGTGGAGCGGGAGGACGGGCAGGAGGACGGTTCGCCCGGCAACTACATGTGACCGCCCACCGCAGCGACGGCGGTTCCCGGTCGAACTCGCACATATGTTCGACCGCGAGGTAGGTTGGGCGTGTGGCCGCCGGAACCGAAACCGCGCCGGGGCGCTGTCCGAACGGGCACACGCTGGCCGCCAACACGTGCCTGGTGGGGTGGGAGGTGTGTGGGTGCGCGACGTCGAACAACGGTGGGCACCGCACCCATTTCTGCCGGCGCTGCGGCGCGACCGTCCGGACTCCGCCGTGTAGTGGCACGGCGTCCGGCGACGGGCGGTGAGCGGGCGGTTATCGGATCGGTTGCCTCGCGGCCGTGGGGTTGCCCCAGATCGTGTCGGATTCGTCCTGGAGCACGAGGGCGACCAACCTCTCGGCGCCTGCGGTGAACGTGGACGCCGCGACGCGCACCCAGATCCAGTGGCCTTCCCGGTGGCGGATGCGCAGATGTGCTGTCGCGCTGGTGCTTTCCGTACCCAGGACCCGGGCGAGCATGGTGCCCCACAGTTCGGCGTCGTCGGGGTGGAACAGTTGCTCGTGTTCGAGGTCTGCGAATTCGTCGGTGTCGTAGCCGATCAGGGCCGCGCAGGCGGGGTTGCTGAACACGAGGTTTCGATCCCGGTCGTGAACGCTGATCGCGTGGGGGATGGACTCCATCAGTGCAGCGAATCCGTCGCTATCCAGTTGTCTCACTGTCCCCCCTCGGGAATCTTCGATGGCGCCCACATAGTACGCCGCGCCTCGGATCTTCGGGCGGTATCGCAGTTAACGGCGAGCAACTTCCGGTATCGAACCTGCTCCGTGGCGATAGGGTGACGGGATGCGGTTCGTCACCATCGTCCAGGCCTCCGCGTTCGTCCCCGTGTGGCTTCGCGTTCTCCTGCTGATGGCGGCGGGCGCGAAAGTGTGGGGAGCCGGCATCTGTTCCGGCTGCTATTTCGGCAGCAAAGACGTCACGATGGGGCTGGGGACGTTCGTCAACCGCGGAGTGCTGTTCGACGGCACTGCGCCCATCACGCTCGGCAGGCAGGTCGCTGTCGGGCACCGCGCGCAGTTCATCACGAGTACTCACGAGATCGGTCCGAGCGACGGCCGGGGCGGGCGGGTGGTCGACCGTCCGATCGTGGTCGGCGACGGGTGCTGGATCGGCGCGGGCGCGATCATTCTTCCCGGAGTGACGGTGGGGGACGGATGTGTCATCGGGGCGGGCACGGTGGTCACCCGCGACTGCGAGCCGAACGGGCTCTACGCGGGGTCGCCCGCGCGTCGTGTCCGCGACCTCGACTCCGCGCCGTCCGTGCGCTGAGCGCCGGCCTGGCGTTCGACGGTGACCGCACGGTTCACGCCGTCGAGAAACCGTGAAATGGTGGCCCTTTCGGCGGTGTCGAAGTCGTCGAGGACGGAGGCCGTCCGGTCGATGAGCGGCCCGAAGAACGTCTGACCGAGGTCGACGGCGCGGGGTGTGACCGCGAGCAACGACCTGCGGCGGTCGTCGGCGTCCCGGTCGCGCCGGATCAGGCCTGCCTTCTCCATGCGATCGAGCAGGGCGGTGACCGAGGCGGAGTTGATGCCGAGCTGACTTCCGAGCCATCCGGGTGTGGCGGCGAGTCCCGTGCGGTCGGCGTCGAGGATGCAGATCAGGGCACGGAGATCGGTGGTGTGCAGTCCGTGCAGTTGCGCGAATTCGGCGCCGAGCAGGTTCAGTTCGACTGCGAGTGCACGCAGCCGGTGCACGGTCTGTGCGCCTTCGTCCGGGTCCACGCTCTGCAATCTACTGCGACTTTTCCTTCGTTTGTCTAGTATCTCGATTGGCGAGATAACCGAGGAGGGTTGATGACGTCAGTCGACGACTTCTTCGCCGCGTACGACGCGCTGCTGGACGAGTGGCCGGTGGACGTCACACCCGTCGACGTCCCGACACGGTTCGGGAGCACCCGGGTCAACGTGTGCGGACCCGGGTCGGGGGCGCCGCTTCTCCTGCTCCCCGGGGGCGGGGCGACGTCGACCGTGTGGATCGCGAACGTCGCGGCGCTCGCCCGCAGTCACCGGGTGTTCGCGGTGGACGTCATGGGCGACGTGGGGCGCAGTGTGAACGACGGCGCACCGCTGCGCACGCCCCTGAACCTGTTCGAGTGGCTGGACGCGGTGCTCGACCACCTCGGGGTGAACGCGTCCGCGGTGGTCGGTCATTCGTACGGCGCCATGATCGCCCTCGCCTACGCGCTGCACGGTTCCCGTCGCGTCGACAGCCTGGTGCTGCTCGACCCGACGTCCTGCTTTGCGGGCATGAGCCCGAGGTACCTGCTCCGCGCGGTGCCGGTGCTGATCAGGCCGACGGAGAAGCGGCAGCGGAGTCTGATCGGCTGGGAGACCGCGGGCGCCGGAGTCGACCCGCGGTGGCTGGGCGTGAGCGCGCTCGGGACGGCCGCTTTCGGCCGCACTGCGCTTGTGGTGCCGCCGCGCCCGAAGGCCGAGGCGCTGGGGAGGCTGACCGCCCATACTGCCGTGGTGCTTGCGGGAGGCAGTCGGGCACACGATCCGGGGAGGGTGGCGGCGAACGTCCGCCGGTTGCTCCCGTCGGCCACGGTCACGACGATTCCCGGCGCCACACATCATGCGCTGCCGATGACGCCCGCAGCCGACGTCGACGCGGCGATCCTCGCCGCGGGGGCGGGACGCTAGGATGGGCGCCCGGTAGATCGTCGAGGTCCCACGGAGGTCGCAGCGTTGGCGAAGAAGCGGATTCCCGTCGTCATCGTCGCCGGATTCCTCGGTTCGGGAAAGACGACACTGCTCAACCACGTGCTGCGCAACAACCGCGGGGTCCGGGTCGGCGTCATCGTCAACGACTTCGGCGCCGTGAACATCGATTCGATGATGGTGGCCGGTCAGGTCGATTCCATGGTGTCGCTGAGCAACGGCTGTATGTGCTGCGCCGTGGACGTCAGCGACATGGACGAGATGCTGGACCGCCTCGCCCATCCCACGTCGCAGATCGACGTGATCATCGTCGAGGCGAGCGGACTTGCCGAGCCGCGCAACATGATTCGGCTCGTTCTCGGCAGCACCAACCCGCACGTCGTGTACGGCGGCCTCGTCGTGATGGTCGACGGTGAGCAGTTCGAGGACAAGGCGGCGCAGCACCCGGACCTCGGCAAGCACGTCACGCTCGCCGACCTCGTGATCCTGAACAAGACGGACCGCATCGACGACGGCCGACGCGCCGCCGTGCAGGCGATGGTCCGCGACTACAACGACCGCGCGCCCGTCCTGACCACCGCGCACGGCAGGATCGAGCCCACCCTGCTGTTCGACCGTGAACCCGGGCGTGAACCGGCGGCGGGGGAGCAGCTGACCCTCGACCAACTCCTGCTGGACCAGCACGACCACTGCGATGACCACGATCACCTGCACTCGTCCTACGAGGCAGTCGATTTCGCCTCGGACGAGCCGATCGATCCGCGTCGGCTCGTGGAGTTCCTCGAGAAACGACCGGTCGGGATCTACCGGATCAAGGGATTCGTGCACTTCGCGGTGCCCGGACAGTCGCGGAAGTTCGAGGTGCAGACGGTCGGCCCGCACATCAGATTCACGTCGACGCGCTGGGAACCCGGCGAGGAGCGGGCGACCCAGCTGGTGCTCATCGGCGCCGACATCGAGGCCGAGCACGTGCGGACCCGGCTCGCGGACTGTGTCGTGGCGGAGGGGGACGAGGCGGACCCCGGCGCGATGCTGGGCGTGCACCGCTATACCGTGACCGCGTGACCGAGTCTGCGTGTAGTCCTGAAACGAATCCCGAGCCCGCGCTGTCCGTGTACGACGCGATCCGTCGTCGCCGCGACGTGCGGGCCGAGTTCACCGGGGAGCCGATCGCGGCCGACGTGCTCGACCGCATCCTGGGTGCGGCGCACTGCGCCCCCAGCGTGGGCAACACGCAGCCGTGGGATTTCGTTGTCGTGCGCGACACCGAGACGCTGACCACGTTCGCCGATCATGTGGCCGGCGCCCGGCGGCGTTTCGCGGACTCGCTGCCCGAGGACCGGAAGAAGACGTTCGATCCCATCAAGATCGAAGGGATCTGCGAGAGCGGTATGGGAGTCGTCGTCACCTACGACCGCAGCCGAGGCGGCGAACACATCCTCGGCAGGCACACGGTCGACGACACCGGTCTGTTCTCCGCGGTGCTCGCGATCCAGAATCTGTGGCTCGCCGCGGCCGCCGAGAACGTCGGCGTCGGCTGGGTGTCGTTCTACGACGAGCCGTATCTCACCGAACTGCTGGGCATCCCCGAGCCGGTGCGCCCCATCGCCTGGCTGTGCGTGGGGACGGTTGCCGAGTTCCAGCAGGTGCCGGACCTCGAGCGCTTCGGGTGGCGGGGGCGCCGGCCACTGGCCGACGCCGTCCACCTCGAGAAGTTCTAGCCCTGACGGCGGCGTGAGCCGGCGGCGGACGCCGTGCGGGTTCCGCCGCCGGTGGACGACGCGGCGCGCGGGCGTCCGGCACCGCCGGAGCGGGAGCGACGTGCCCCGCCGCCCTGGCCGTGTGCGCGACCGCCCTGGCCGCCGCGTCCACCCTGGGCGCCGCCCGGTCGCTGGTTGCGTCCGCCGCCGTTCGACGCGGGCGCAGCCGCCTTGGGGGCGGGGGTGACGTGCGGTGCGATGTCGCCGACCAGGTCGAGCACGTGTGCGGAATCCGCGGTGCTGCGGAGGGGGGTCACCTTGATCGCGGCCTTGCGCATCAGGACGGCGAGGTCCTTGCGCTGCTCGGGCAGCACGACCGTCACGACGTCGCCGGCGCTGCCCGCGCGTGCGGTGCGACCGGAACGGTGCAGGTATGCCTTGTGTTCGGCGGGCGGATCGACGTGGACGACCAATTGCACGTCGTCGACGTGGACGCCGCGCGCTGCGACGTCGGTGGCCACCAGCACGCGTGCCTCACCGGCGGAGAACGACGCGAGGTTGCGGTCACGGGCCGCCTGCGACAGGTTGCCGTGCAGGTCGACCGAGGGGATTCCCGCCTCGGTGAGCTGACGGGCCAGCTTGCGGGCCTGGTGCTTGGTGCGCATGAACAGGATCCGGCGTCCGGTCCCGGACGCCAGCCGCTCGACCAGCTTGCGCTTGGATTCGACGCCGTCCACGTCGAACACGTGGTGCGTCATGGCGGCGACGGGCGAGTTCGCCTCGTCGACCGAGTGCAGGACCTCGTTCTTCAGGAACCGCTTCACCAGCTTGTCGACGCCGTTGTCCAGCGTGGCGGAGAACAGCAGCCGCTGCCCGTGCTGGGGGGTCGCGGTGAGGATGCGGGTGACGACGGGCAGGAAGCCGAGGTCGGCCATGTGGTCGGCCTCGTCGAGCACGGTGATCTCGACGGCGTCGAGGCTCACGAACTTCTGCTTCATCAGGTCTTCGAGCCGTCCGGGGCACGCGACGACGATGTCGACGCCGGCCTTGAGCGCGCTCACCTGACGGTTCTGGGAGACACCACCGAAGATGGTGGTGACCCGCAGGTCGTAGGCGGCGGCGAGGGGCTCGAGGGCTGCGGTGATCTGCGTGGCGAGCTCGCGGGTGGGGGCCAGGATCAGGCCCACCGGGCGACCCGGGCGACGCTTTCCGCCCGACAGTTCACCCGCGAGGCGGGACACCATCGGGATGGAGAAGGCGAGCGTCTTACCGCTGCCCGTCTTGCCCCGGCCGAGCACGTCGCGGCCCGACAGCGTGTCGGGGAGGGTGTCGACCTGGATGGGGAACGGGGAGGTGATCCCCTTGTCGGCGAGTGCTTTCACCAGTGGTTCGCGGACGCCGAGCGCAGCGAACGTCGTGTCGGGAGTATGTGTGTCAGACAAGTGGTCAGGCCTTTCGGGCACAGGGTAGTGCCCGGAGGGCCGATACGGAAGGTCTCCGTCGGAGCTCGAGCACAGGTTGGCGGCGTTGCCGGTCGGCAAGCTTCTTCGCCGTAAGAAGAGCGGATGCGGTGGTGCACATCCAACAGGATTCGGGTGACCGAACTGAATGCGTTCTACGACGCTCGATGACCGTCGTGGTCACCTAGTGATCGCCACTCTACCCGGTGGCAGCCGAACGGTCCGACCGAGGACTCACAAACCGACCCATTCCGAGGCCCCGTCGGCGAAATTCTGCCGCTTCCAGATGGGTACTTCGTGCTTGATCCGTTCGACCAGTTCGGCGCACGCGGCGAACGCCTCGGCGCGGTGTGGTGCGGCGACTGCGGCGACCACCGCGAGGTCGCCGACGGTGAGGGACCCGACCCGGTGGACGGCCGCCACGGGTAGTCCGGTGGACGCCGCGACCTCCTCGCAGACGGTACGGAGGAAGCGCTCGGCGTCCGGGTGCGACTGGTACTCGAGAGCCGAAACGGATTGTCCGCCATCGTGATTACGGACGACGCCGGTGAACACCACGACGGCGCCGTGCTCGGGCCCGGCCACGGCGGCGTCGACGACGGCGGGATCGAGGGGCTGATCCGAGATCTGGGCGAGGATGTCACTCATCGTGCGCACCTCCGCCTGCGACCTGAGCGAGGAGGTGGTCGACGATGGGATCGAGGACGGACAATCCGTCCTTGACGCCACCCGGCGAGCCGGGCAGATTCACCACCACTGTGCCGTTCGCCACACCGGCGAGTCCGCGGCTCAGCGAGGCGTGCGGGGTCACCGCCGTCCCGCGGTTCCGGATGGCGTCGGCCACACCGGGGAGTTCTCGGTCGAGCACCGCACGGGTGGCCTCCGGGGTGGCATCCGTGGGGGAGACGCCGGTACCGCCGGTACTGATGATCAGCGCCGGATTGCCGGACAGTGCGTCGGCGAGGCCGGCGGCGATGTCGGCGTCCGCGTAGACCAGCGGACCCCGCGTGGTGAAGCCACGGTCCTCGAGCCACGCGGCGATCACCGGGCCGGTCGTGTCTTCCCGAGTGCCCTTCGCGCCGCCGGTCGAGGCGACCAGAACGGCCGCGGATCGCGATGTCACCGTGGGGATTCCGGTGCTCTGCTGCTCACGCGTCCAGTGTCCGCGTTTGCCGCCGTCCTTGGTGAGCAACCGGACACCGTCCAGTGTCGCGGCAGGGTCGACGGCTTTCACCATGTCGTGCAACGTCAATCCCGCCACCGCCACGGCGGTGAGGGCCTCCATCTCGACGCCCGTCGGGCCCTTCGTCTTCGCGGTGGCCTCGATCGTGATGGCATCGCCCGTGAACCCGAACTCCAGCTTCACCGACGACAGCGCGAGCTGATGGCACAGCGGAATCAGCTCGGACGTTTTCTTCGCCCCCGAGATCCCGGCGATCCTGGCCGTCGCGAGAACGTCCGCCTTGGGCAGATCGTCGGCCCGCACCAGTTCGATCACCGCGGGTGTGGTGACCAACTGCCCGGCAGCGACTGCAATTCGGGTCGTGTCCGCTTTCGCGCTCACATCGACCATGCGGGCGCGGCCCTCGCTGTCGAGGTGCGTCAGGTCGCTCATAGGGGGATCACCTTCACGAGTTGTCCGGCGTCGAGCGCGGTGACGTCGGCGGGAACGTCGAGGAGGACGTCCGCCCATGCCATCGCGGCGACGAGATGGGAACCGGGGCCGGACACGAGTTCGACCCCGGCGTCGGTGCGGCGTGCGCGGAGGAATTGCCGCTTGCCGGGAATGGAGGTGACGGCCGCGGCAAGCGGCAGCTCCTCGGGTTCGGTCGGAGGGAGCCCGGCCGCGCGCCGGATCTCGGGACGCGCGAACACCTCGAACGAGACGAGGGTGCTCACCGGGTTACCGGGAAAGTTGAGGACGGGCGTACCGTCCACGACGGCGGTGCCCTGCGGGCCGCCCGGTTGCATCGCGACGTGACCGAACTGTGCGCCGAGCGGCGAGAGCGTCTCCTTGACCACCTCGAAGTCGCCCATCGACACCCCGCCGGAGGTGAGGACGAGATCGGCGGTGGTGGTCGCCTCCGCGAGCAGGGTCCGGAACTCGGCCGGGTCGTCGCCGCTGCGGGTGATCGAGACGACCTCGGCGCCGTTGGCCCTGGCGCTCGACGCGAGGGCGATTCCGTTGGAGTCGTAGATCTCTCCGGGGTGCAGTGTGGTCCCGGCGTCCACCAGTTCGGCGCCTGTGGTGATCACGGCGACGCGGGGACGCGGACGCACCGGGACGCGCTGCAGGCCGACGGCGGCGAGGACGGCGATGTGCCGGGCGGCGAGAACACTGCCGACGGGCAGCAGGAGCGTGCCCTCCTGGACGTCGCTGCCGCGCTCGCGCACGAATTCGCCCGCGGTGCGCGAGCGTTCGATGCGGACCTGTCCGTCCGTGGTCTCCGTGTCCTCCACCGGGACGACGGCGTCGGCGCCGTCGGGGATCGGCGCACCGGTCATGATCCGGTAGGCGGTCCCGGGTGTGTGGGTGGTGGCGCCGGCCGGTCCCGCGGCGATCACGCCCAGCACCGGCAGCACAGCCGGGACCGACGCGACGGATGCGGCGTCGACCGCGTATCCGTCCATCTGCGAATTCCGGAACAACGGCAGGTCGACGGGGGAGTGGACGTCGGCGGCGAGGGCGCGCCCGAGCGCCTCGCCGAGCGGAATCTCCTCGGCCGGGCGCTCCTGGAGCGTCGCGAGGAGTTCGGCGACGTGCTGGGCGTGCTGCTCCACAGAGCGTGCGGTCACGATGTTCCTCCGGCCATGGTCACCAATCCTAGGCACCCCGCCAACGGAGCGACGAGGGCACCGCGCCGGACAACGGTCACCCCCTCGCGGCATACTGGACAGATGCAGCGAAAGGCAACTCGATGACGGCCGTGGCGATGGGTATCCCGACTGTCCGGTCGTCGGTCTCGCTCGACGGGAGACCCGACGTCGACCAGCTGGTCGACCGGTTCGGCCGGGTCGCGCGTGACCTGCGGGTGTCCATCACCGAGAAGTGTTCGCTGCGCTGCACGTACTGCATGCCCGAGGAAGGCCTGCCCGCCATTCCGGCGGAGAACCTCCTCACCGCGAACGAGATCGTCCGGCTCGTCGATATCGCCGTCCACCGGCTCGGTGTGCGCGAGGTGCGGTTCACCGGGGGCGAGCCGCTGATGCGGGTGGATCTCGAGCAGATGATCGCCGGGTGCGCCGAGCGGGCACCGGGGATCCCGCTGGCGATGACCACCAACGCGGTCGGTCTCGAGCACCGCGCGGCCGGGCTCGCCCGCGCCGGACTGACGCGGGTCAACGTCTCCCTCGATTCGGTCGATCGTGAGCACTTCGCGAGACTGACGCGGCGCGACCGGCTGCCGTCGGTGATCGCCGGTATCCGCGCCGCCGCCCGGGCCGGACTGGCGCCGCTGAAGATCAATGCGGTGCTCATGCCCGAAACGCTCAGTGGAGCGGCCGATCTCCTGGAGTGGTGCCTGAGTGAGGGCGTCGCGCTGCGGTTCATCGAGGAGATGCCGCTCGACGCCGATCACGAGTGGGCACGCGAGAACATGGTCGCCGCCGACCGGTTGCTGGCCGTCCTCGGCGAGCGGTTCACCCTCACCGAACACGGGAGGGAAGATCCGTCGGCGCCCGCCGAGGAGTGGCTCGTCGACGGCGGACCGGCCACGGTCGGGATCATCGCGTCCGTCACGCGCTCGTTCTGCTCGGACTGCGACCGCACCCGTCTCACGGCCGAGGGAACGGTACGGTCGTGCCTGTTCAGCGACCAGGAGATCGACCTGCGGGCGGCCCTGCGGTCGGGTGCGGGCGACGAGGAACTGGCGCAGTTGTGGCGCGGCGCGATGTGGAACAAGTGGGCAGGCCACGGAATCAACGCGGACGGCTTCGCCCCGCCGCAACGGAGCATGGGAGCAATCGGTGGTTGACGTGACAGGCATTTCCGTTCGGTACTTCGCGGCCGCCGCCGACGCGGCGGGCTGCACCAAGGAAACTCTCGACCTCCCGGTCGGCGCCGACCTCGGCCAGGTGAAAGACCATCTCCTCGCCAAGTACGGACCCGAGATGCAGCGGGTTCTGTCGGTCTCCGCGTTCCTGGTGGACTCCGAGCTGACGCGCGACCTGACCCGCACCGCCGGTACGCAGGTGGACGTGCTGCCGCCGTTCGCCGGCGGCTAGCGGGCCGCGTTCACGGAGTCGGCCAGCCACCGGTCGAACGTGATCGTTCCGAACCGATTGTCGGGCACCAGGTTCGATCCCTCTCGGAAGAACTGGCCCATCGCGCCCGGAAGAGGCACGGTCACGACGAACCCGTGCGTCCCGGTGGCCTTCTTCCACGCCGCCGTCAGATCGCGGGCGGTGCGAACCTCCGGTCCACCGATCGTGATAGTCCCCTCCGGCGCCGGTTCGGCGGCCAGGGCGGCGTCGACCAGCGCGGTCGCGACATCCCTGGTGTCGATGGTCTGGAAGTTCGTCTTGGAGAACGCGGGGATCAACCCGGCCCGGCTCGCCGGCTTCGCGATCATGGGAATGAAGTCGTGGAACTGGGTCGCCCGCACGATCGACGTCTCCATCGCGGCGCTCTCGTAGACCCGTTCCTGCTTCCGCTTCGCCTGGTAATAGGGGAATTCGCTGCGGTCGACGTTGACGATGGAGAGCAGCACGGCGCGCCCGACTCCCGCGCCGTCCGCGGTGGCGAGGAGGTTCTCGGCGCCTTTCTCCAGCACGGCCCGGGTGCCGCGGGTCTTGCCGTCGGTGGTGTCCACCACGACGTCGACCCCGTCGAGTGCTTCGGCGAGGCCCTCACCGGTGACGAGGTCACCGTGGAAATGGGCGATCTCGCTGCCCGGCGCACCGCCGTGCCGGGTCAGGACCCGGACGGAGTGACCGCGCGCGAGAAACTCCTTGACCACCTGCCGGCCCGCAGTGCCGGTACCGCCCGCGACGAGCGCCTGGACCATCGGGTCACCGCCACCACGTGTCGAGCGGGGTCACCGGGACCGTGCGCTTGTGGCGGGTGTTCAGGAACATCGTCTCCAGCTTCTGCGCGACGGCGTCCGGCACGTCCTTGCCTTCGAGGTAGTCGTCGATCTGGGCGTACGTGACTCCCAGCGCTTCCTCGTCCGGGAGGGCGGGGCGATCGTCCTCGAGGTCGGCGGTGGGGACCTTCTTCCACGTGCTCTCGGGTGCGCCGAGTTCGCGCAGGAGTGCGGCGCCCTGACGCTTGGACAACCCGGTCAACGGGGTGACGTCCACGCCGCCGTCGCCGAACTTGGTGAAGAAGCCGGTGATCGCCTCCGCGGCATGGTCGGTGCCGACGACGAGATACCCGAGCTGGCCGGCGATCGAGTACTGGATCACCATGCGTTCGCGGGCCTTGATGTTTCCGCGGACGAAGTCGCGGAGTTCGCCGCCGTCGCCGATGATGTCGCGGAGCGCCTCGGACGACTCCTTCGCGGTGGCGTCCGCGCCGGGCTTCACGTTGACGACCACCGACCGGTCGGGCTTGATGAAGTCGAGGGAGATCTGCGCGTCGGACTCGTCCGCCTGGGTGCCGTAGGGCAGCCGCACGGCGACGAACTCGGCGTCGTGGCCCTCGTCGCGCAGTTCGCTCGCCGCGAGTTGCGCGAGGCGTCCGGTGAGGGTGCTGTCCTGACCGCCGCTGATACCCAGGACGAATCCTTTGGCCGGGGTCGACAGCAGGTAGTCCTTCAGGAACTGAACACGTTTGCGGATCTCGTCGGCCGCATCGATGGTGGGCCGGGCACCGAGTTCCTCGAGGATCTGCGCACGTAGATTCGCCATGACAGAACTCTAGCGAGTGCCCCTGACGAGCGCAGGGTACGGTTCCGCGCATGAGTAGATCGGACGTTCTGGTGGTCAGCGCGACCAAGGCGGAGGCGGTGCACGTCCCGTCCGAGTTCGAGGTCCTGATCACCGGGATCGGCAAGGTGAGCGCCGCCGTGGCCGTGGCGTCCGCACTCGCCGACTATCCGCGAACGGACAAGCCGCTCGTCGTCAACATCGGCACCGCCGGTGCGTTGCACGAGCATCACAGTGGCCTGTTCACGCCGTCGACCGTCCTCAACCACGACATCAGTGGCGACGCCATCCGAGCACTCGGCCACGGGGTGGCCGATCTCCTCGCCCTGCCGGACGGCGACGGTTCGGTGCTCGCGACCGGCGATCTGTTCGTGTCCGACGCCGGCGTGCGCGACGTGCTCGCCCGCAGGGCCGACCTCGTCGACATGGAGGGTTTCGCCGTCGCCTATGCCAGCGCTCGCGGCGGCGCCCGGTGCCGACTGGTCAAGCACGTCAGCGACACGGCCGACGACTCGGCACTGGACTGGCCCGCCCGGATCGATGCGAGCGCCCGGGAACTCGGTCGCTGGCTGGCGGCTCTCTAGCTCGCCCGCAGTGTCAGCCCGATCCCGTCGCTGTTGACCAGTCGCAGCGAGTCCGAATGGACGCTGTAGCCCGTCTCCCCGGCCAACGCGGCGAGAACGGCACGTTCGACCTCGGACACATCCGGGGGGCACGCCATCCGGGTGGTGGCCCAGGGCCCGAACGAGATCGAACTCCGCTGCACGTCCGCGGTCCCGGTCATGCGGTTGCAGCCGGTGAAGCCGGACGCCGAACCGTCGCCGGCGATGAGCAACTGGGGTGCCGTCCTTTCCAATGCCTCCGTCGTCGTGACCGCGTCCGGACTGATCAGCGCGGTGACCGTCCAGGTGGTCCCGACGACGGGCCGATCCGGCCGGACGACCTTCTCGTCCGTCAGCGTCACCGAACCGGTGGACGTGGTAAGGGTGAGTGTGTCGCCGCCGAGGGTCCAGTTCGGTTGCGCGTCCAGCAGCGCCGCCACCCAGGCGTCCGCGCCGGCGGACTCGCCCGGACACGCCATCAGCGTCATCGCGAGCGGTCCTGCCACGACCTTCCCGCCGGACAGGTCCACGTCGGCGCTGCCCTGATTGCATCCGGCCTCGACGGAGAGGCGTCCGGGGTCGGTGAAGCCGAGCACGAGGGGCCCACCGCCGGGAATGGGGTCGCCCTCGACGGAGGTGGAGACGTAGGTGCGGCCCGCCGGATCCGGCGGGCCGGGCTGCGCGTCCCCGGCGCAGGCGGTGAGCGAGGCGAACGTCAGGAGGCCGAGAACGGTCGCGGTGGTGCGCATTCCCCGAGGTTAGACAAATTGTCCGGATCCGGGATCAACATCGGGTGACGCGCCGGATCAGGTCCTCCCAGGCGGCGCCGAGCCGCTCCACGGACATCCCGAGGTCGCGCAATTCGTGCAGTACCAGCGTGGCTTCGAGGGGTGCGAGCAATGAGCAGGCGAGCAGTTCGTGGTCGCCCTGCACCCCGGCCGCGCGGAGCAGGGACACGACGTGGCGCACGGAGACCGCCCGGGCGGGTGCGGCGAAACGGAACTCGAGGGAATTCTCGGCCGCGCGCTGGACCTCACCCTGTACCTCGACGATCGCGATGCGGGCGTGCCCGAAGGCGATCAGTCGGTCGATCGGGTCGGCGCCCGGTCCGAGCGGCGGTGGACCGAACATGAAGGACTGCTGGAGTTCCCGTTCGGTGTGGTCGAGGAGTGCGTGCATGAGGCCCGACCGGCTGCCGAACCGGCGGAACACTGTGCCCTTGCCCACACCGGCCTTGCAGGCGACCGCGTCCATCGTGACGGCGTCGACGCCGCGCTCCGCGACCAGCAGCGCAGCCGCGTCGAGCAGACGACGCCGATTACGTGCGGCGTCTCCGCGTTCCGGGGGATCGACCCCGATCTGGGGCAGCAGGGGACTGGTCACGCCTCGCATCCTACCGTGACGGGAACATAAGTGGACCGCGGTCCGTTTAGTTGCTATACATGTTCACGAGTCGCCCTACGCACCATCGAAGGATTATTGACATGTCACAGACCAACGTTCTCGTTCTCGTCGGCAGCCTCCGCGCCGCCTCGGTCAACCGTCAGCTCGCCGAGACCGCGATCGCCGTGGCGCCCGACGGTGCCGAGGTGACCGTGTTCGACGGCCTCGGAGACGTCCCCTTCTACAACGAGGACATCGACGTCGCCGGTTCCATCCCCGCCGTCGAGGCGCTGCGTGAGGCCGCCGGCCGCGCCGACGCGCTCCTGCTCCTCACGCCCGAGTACAACGGCACCATCCCCGCCGTCCTCAAGAACGCCATCGACTGGATCTCCCGGCCGTACGGCACCGGCGCCGTCAAGGACAAGCCCGTCGCCGTCATCAGCGCCTCACCCAGCGGCAACGGTGCACAGTGGGCGCACGAGGACACCCGCAAGGCCGTCCGCATCGCAGGCGGCAAGGTCCTCGAGGACGTCACCCTCGCCATCGGCGGCACCATCGACAAGTTCGGTGACCGGCACCCGCGCGAGAACGCCGAGGTCGCGCAGCAGGTTGCCGACGTCGTCGCCAGCCTCGTCGACGCCACGAAGCAGCTCGTCGACGCCTGACGATCCGCTCGCGCGCGGCGCCGTCGTCGCTACAGCCCGGTCCGATCCAGGGCTGCGTCGACGGCGTCGCGCACCGAGTCGAAGTCTTCACCGGCCGCCAGGGCAGAGTCCCTGGCGGCTTCTATCTGTTCGCGCACCGTCTCGTACCGGGTGACCCACTCCTCCTTGTTGTCGCGCCAGTAACCGATGACGTCGTGGCGGTCCGCATGCCAGCCCAGGTCATGTCGTAACCAGCGCCGCACCACCCGCGACACCTTCGCCTCGCCCGCGAACCACACGTATCCCGGTGCATCCGGGCGCGGCCAGTCGCGGGCCGCCTCGGCGAGCAGACTGTCGCCGGCGCCGTTTCCGCTCCCGTCCAGCCACGTCATGGTCAGCGCGGCATCGGTGGCGAACTGCTGCCGGTCCTCGGGGGTCGTGACCTCCGCGATGACGTGCACCCGCGGCGAGCCGGGCAATTCCTCGAGTATCCGGCCGACGGCGGGCAGTGCCGTCATGTCGGCGAGGAGGAGTTGCCACTCGGAATCGGCGGGCGGCGCGTACCACCCCGAGGCGGTGGAGAACCCGAGCGTCTCACCGGGGCGCGCGCGAGCGGCCCAGTGCGCCGCGGTTCCGCCCGCGTGGACGGCGAAATCGATGTCCATCTCCAGGGCGTCCGGATCCCAGCGGCGGACGGTGTAGCTGCGCTTCTCCGCGCCGTCGGGTGGGAAGGCCAGGAGCAGGCGCTCGTCCGGCCGCCCGCTGGACTCGAATCGACCGAGATCTCCGCCCGCGAGGGTGATCCTCTGCATGTTCGGCGTCACCCGCGTCGTGCGCGCCACGGATGCCGACCAGGGGAGGTGGTCCAGGGAGTCGTCGGACATGCGCTCACGGTACCGGGGCCGGCAGGCAGTTACCGGTCGGCAAGCATGGAGAGCACGTCGTGTGCGACGCCCCGGTGTGCCCGGCCGCGGGCGGTCGGGGAGCGGCGTCTCCGGGTGGGGCGAGGGCTGCGCTCGGAGGGGGCTGCCATGGTCCGGCGGAGTCGTCTCCGGCCGGTCCGTACGGTGCTCTCCCGGGGCCCGCACCGCGGATGCGGGCGTGTCTGCGGAGGTGACGTAAGCTCCCGGAGCCTCCAGTGCACGAGCGCGATGCGAGGGGTGTTCCGCGTCACACCGAAGATGTGATGTGCGACACGCCGGAGCGAGCACGAAATTTATGGTCCGCGGGATGACGACCTGGGAATTTCATCAATGTGACTCACAACATCTCGGGTTAAGTGTTTCTGTCGGCCACTAGGTGTAGTGTCTTGAGCACTGAGAGACCACAACG
>NZ_JASHKX010000048.1:0-52019 GCF_030058635.1 Rhodococcus sp. IEGM 1305 | reverse complement strand
TCTGACCTGTGCCCCCAGTCGGACTCGAACCGACACTGTGCGGATTTTAAGTCCGCTGCCTCTGCCAATTGGGCTATAGGGGCTACCGGTCGCCGAGGGTGTCGCTCGGCGACCGTGCGCAGATCACCCTAGCTCAGGCGATCGACAATGCGATTCCGTCGAGGATGTCGTGTTCGCTGACGACGAGTTGGTCGATGCCGGCCTTCTTCTCGAATGCGTCGGCCAGTGCGAGGGTCACGATCGCGCCGCCGCCGATGACGTCGACCCGCCCCGGGTGCATCGGGCCGAGGGCGGCCCGTTCGGTGTGGGTCATGGCGATCAGCGAGTTGCAGACCTCCCGCAGCCGGGGCATCGGGATGCGGGAGAGATGCACCTGCTCGGCGTCGTATTCAGGCAGTTCTTTGGCGAGCGCGGCGATGGTGGTCATCGTTCCGGCGACGCCGACCCAGGTGTGGGCCTGTTCGACGGGGACACGCGCGAACGCCTCGTCCAGGCGGTCCTGCGCGAACGCGCGGGCCTCCTCGACCTGTGCGGGTGTCGGCGGATCGTCATGGAGGCAGCGCTCCGTGATGCGCACGCACCCGATGTCGGTGGAGAAGGCGGCGTGGACGCCGGATTCGTCGCCCAGCACCACTTCGGTGGAACCGCCGCCGAGGTCCACGACCACGAACGGTCCCTGCGACGGATCGAGTTCCCCGACGGCCCCGTTGAACGACAGCCGTGCTTCCTCGTCGCCGGTGATGACCTCGGCCCCGGCGCCGGGGATTACGGCGCCCAGCACCTCGCGGGTCATCGAGAAGAAGTCTTCCCGGTTGGATGCGTCGCGGGTGGCGGACGTGGCCACCATGCGGACGGCGGTGGCGCCGGCGTCCGCGATCATTCCGGCGTACTCGCTCAACGCGACTCGGGTGCGTTCGATGGCCTCGGGCGCCAGGCGCCCGGTGGCGTCCACGCCCTGTCCCAGCCGGACGACGCGCATCTCGCGACACACGTCGTGCAGTGCGCCCTGCTCGTCGACGTCGGCGACGAGCAGACGGATGGAGTTCGTGCCGCAGTCGACGGCGGCGACGCGCGTCACTGCTCGGGACTTTCGACGTCGTCGATGCCGGGCCAGTCCGCGGGAATCGCGGTGCCCCTCAGCTTTCCGCCTGCCGCGGACGCGGCGAGTGCCACCGACTCGTCGCCCAGCGGGTTGACGCCCGGCCCCTTCGCCAGCGAGTGGGCCATCAGCACGTGCAGGCATTTGACGCGCTCGGGCATTCCGCCGCCGGTGAAGTCAGTTCCGAGGGGCTCGATGGCGTCGCGCTCGGCGAGATACGACTGGTGGGCGCGCAGGTACGCGGCCGCAAGCTCCGGATCCTGTCCGAGACGCTCGGTCATCTCACGCATCACCCCGGCAGACTCCTGCCGGCTGGCCTCCGCGGTCAGTCGCGGATCGGTCAGGTAGTACAGCGTCGGAAACGGTGTTCCGTCGGGAAGTTTGGGCGCGGTCTTCACGACGCCGGGCGTGCCGTCGGGACTGCGGTACGCGATCTCGAGCACTCCCCGCGGTTCGCGGCCCAGCTGGGCGGCGACGGCGTCGAGGTCTTCCTGCGGCACGGGGCTGGACGGGTCGGACGAATTAGTCACCCGGTGGGTTCTCCTGGTTCTGGCGGTACGGGCGGCGGCACCACGGGGGGCGCCGGAGCCGGTGCCGGCTGCACCTCGGGCGCGGCCGGCGGTTCTGAAATGGTCTTCCACAGGTCGGAGTACCAGGGGCCTGCCATCTCGGCGTCCTTCTCCTCCTGCTTCTCCGGCTCCTTGTAGTCGCCGGGCAACTGCACCTGGAACGGGGTGTCGCCGGGCTTCACCCACCGGAGCCGGCCGCGTGCCTGCGCCTCGATGTAGGCGGGGTCGGAGTAGCGCTCCTCGAGGATCCGCAGCTCCTGAAGATCCTTCTCGAGCTGAACCTGTTCCGCCGCAATACGATCCGCTTCCCCACGCTGGGTGAGGTAGTTGCGCAGCGGGACCGCGAGGGTGAGCGCGAGAAGCAGCACGACCATGACGAGGACGAGCGCCTTGCCCGTCGACAGTCCGAGGATCGTGTGCTCGGAGCGAATTGCGCGGGCGGCCCCGGCCGCTCCTACCCGTCTCGGGTGGGCGCGACCGGGGAGCACCTTGCCGGTGTCGGAGCCGTCGACGGCGTCCGGTTTGCCGTCGGCCTGCCCCGGCGTCGTCGACTTGGTGGTGCGGGGGCGCCGCGCTCCGCCGGGAGTGCCGTCCGCCCGGTTTCCGCGGGCCCGTTCACCACGCCCGGAGCCCCGGCCGCCCGGACTTGCTCCGGACGACCGCGGCCTGCCGCGCTGTGCCACCTACTCCAACACCCCTTACTCGACTGTCGAACGTCAGCCTTCGAACGCGAACCGCGGGAACGCGACCTCGCCGGCGTAGCGGGCGGCGTCGCCCAGGTTCTCCTCGATGCGCAGCAGCTGGTTGTACTTGGCGACGCGCTCGCTGCGGGCGGGAGCACCGGTCTTGATCTGACCACTGCCCACGGCGACCGCGAGGTCGGCGATGGTGGTGTCCTCGGTCTCACCGGACCGGTGGCTCATCATCGTCTTGTAGCCGTTGCGGTGCGCGAGGTCGACGGCGTCGAGGGTCTCGGTCAGCGTGCCGATCTGGTTGACCTTCACCAGCAAAGCGTTCGCGGCGCCCTTGACGATGCCCTCTTCCAGGCGCTCCGGGTTGGTGACGAACAGGTCGTCACCGACGAGCTGGACCTTGTTGCCGATCTGATCGGTCAGGGCGACCCAGCCGTCCCAGTCGTCCTCGTCCAGCGGATCCTCGATGGACACGATCGGGTACGCGTCGACCAGCTCGGCGTAGAACGCCGACATCTCGGCCGCGGTCCGATTGCTGCCCTCGAACTTGTAGCCGGTGCCGTCGGTGTAGAACTCGGTGGCGGCGACGTCGAGTGCCAGTGCCACGTCCGTGCCCAGGACCAGGCCCGTCTTGCCGATGGCGACGCTGATCAGGTCCAGTGCTTCCTTTGTGCCCGCGACGTCGGGGGCGAAGCCGCCCTCGTCACCGAGACCGGTGGCCAGGCCCTTCTCCTTCAGCACCGCCTTGAGGGCGTGGTACACCTCGGCGCCCCAGCGCAGCGACTCCTTGAACGTGGCGGCACCGATCGGGGCGACCATGAACTCCTGGACGTCGACACCGGTGTCGGCGTGCGCGCCACCGTTGAGGATGTTCATCATCGGGACGGGAAGGACGTGGGCGTTGGGGCCGCCGACGTAACGGAAGAGATCCAGACCCGACGACTCGGCGGCCGCGCGGGCCACCGCCAGCGACGCACCCAGGAGCGCGTTGGCGCCCAGACGCGACTTGTCCGGGGTGCCGTCGGCGTCCAGCAGGGCCTGGTCGACGGTCCGCTGCTCGGTGGCGTCGATCCCGATGATGGCCGGAGCGATCTCGCTCAGGACGGCCTCGACGGCCTTCTCGACACCCTTGCCGCCGTACCGGTCGCCGCCGTCTCGCAATTCGACGGCCTCGTGCTCACCGGTCGATGCGCCCGACGGAACCGCGGCGCGAGCGAAACTTCCGTCGTCGAGCAGCACCTCGACCTCCACCGTGGGGTTTCCACGGGAATCGAGGATCTCACGGGCTCCGACCTGCTCAATGATGGCCACTTGCTGATTCTCCTTATATGGGCTTCGCACTGTGCACCGACCGGTCCGATCGTGCCAGGGACACCAGATCGTGCCAGCACACAGCGTAACGGCACACCGAAACCGGCGCGGGATGGCGCGCCCCGCGGACGGCGAGCCGCCCGCGGGGCGCCTACCGATGTGGCGTCGATCACGTCACGAACCGGCGGCGGAAGGATTACGGGCGCACTCCGACCGAGTAGGCGGACGCACGGTCGCGTACCAGCGTGAGGTACTCGCCCGACAGGTTGTAGGCCATCAGCGCCGACTGCCAGCCCTCCGCAGCGGTGAGGTCGCCGCCCCGCTCGCAGAGGTAGCGGGCGGCGGTCAGCGCTGCGTCGTCGATGTTGTCGGCGTCGGCCACGCCGTCACCGTTGGCGTCGACCCCCCACCGCTTCCAGGTCTCGGGAATGAACTGCAGGGGACCCATCGCGCGGTCGTGCACCGGGTCGCCGTCCATCGCCCCGCCGTCGGTGTCGGGGATTTCGGCGACACCGGGTCCCCCGTCGAGGGGGATGCCCCGGATCTCGGGCGTCACCTGACCGGTGGGCCCGACCGCCGAACCGGCGTGGGTGCCGTGCCGGCTCTCCACACTCGCGATTCCGGCGAGGGTGGTCCACCCGATTCCGCATTCCGGCTTCGTCTCGGCCATCACCGTCGCCGCGTAGCCGTACGCCTCGAGCGCGGTACTCCCGACGCCGATCGAGTCGGCCAGCCCGGCAGACCATCCGTGCAGCTGATCCGCCGAACGCCCGGGTGCGTCGATGTCGATCGGCGGGGTCGCCGCGCCGGGCCCGGGTGGGATGCCTTCCGGAATCGCGATCCTCGGTTGCTGCTCCCGCGAGCATGCGCCGTAGGCGAGAACCACGACCACCGTCGCCGCGAGAAGAGCGAACAGCGGTCCGGGCCATCGGGAACGACGTTTCGGACGCACGGGATATCGGTTCACGTCTCCATCATCCACACGAAACTCGTCGATCCCGGCCACCCGAGACCGCTCCCACACCGAGCCGGGTCACGGCGTGACAACACACCAAAGGTAAAGGGTTGTAAAAGTGCTGGTGAGGGCTTCTTCGGACAAGGAGGCGCGGTGTATGTTTTCCACAGGCCTAAGGTTCGCCTTGCCTATCGCAAGGTTGCCTACCCAACCTTGCGGACCACTCGGCTCGACCCCGCCTCGCCCAGGAGTGTGCATGTCCGTCCTCGCCGCAGGGACCGCGCCGTCGATCGCCACACAGCTGTTCGGCAGTGGATTGATCGGTCTGCGCGAGGGCCTCGAGGCAGGCATCGTCGTCATGATCCTTGCCGCGTTCCTCGTGAAAGCGGAGCGCAAGGACGCACTCAAGTGGGTCTGGCTCGGCGTCGGCATCGCCGTCGCGATGGTGGCCGCGATCTTCCTCGTCATCCACTACGGAACGTCCACCGTCACCGGACTCACCGCGGAGGTCATCGCCGGCGTCGCGTCCCTCGTCGCGGTCGCGATCGTCACCGTCATGGTGCTGTGGATGCGCAAGGCCGCGCGGACCATCTCCCACGACCTCAAGGCGGGCATGGAGAAAGCATTGGTCGCGGGGCCCATCGCGGTGCTCACCCTCGCGTTCTTCGCCGTCGGCCGGGAAGGCGTCGAGACGGCGCTCCTGATGGTCGGGTACGCCGAGAACACAGCGGGTAGCGCCTGGCCTCTCGTCGGCCTCCTGCTCGGTATCGTCGCCGCCGCGATAGTGACGGTCCTGTTGTACTTCGGCGCCGTCCGGCTCGACTTCGCGAAATTCTTCAAGTACACCGGCATCTTCCTGATCATCGTCGCCGCCGGAATCCTCGGGTACGGCATTCATGCCCTGCAGATCGGCGGAGTCCTGCCCGGCGGCTCGGCACTCGCCTTCGACATCTCGGACGGCTACGACGCGTCCAGCTGGTACGGCACCGTCCTGGCCGGGATCTTCAACTTCCGGCCCGACCCGACGGTCCTGCAGGCCGTCGCCTGGGTCGTGTACGTCGTCGTGGTCCTGTTCCTGTTCCTCCGGCCCGTTTCCGCACCCACACCGGCCCCCGCGGCTCCTGCAACCGATACGGCACCCGAGCGCACCGCCTCCCCCACCCCCGACGAGACCGTTTCATGAAAGGCACCTTCCGCCCATGAAGACCACGCGCCGAACCACCTTCGCCCTCGCCTCGGCCGCCCTGCTGCCGCTGGCGCTCGCAGGCTGCACCGAGAAGTCGACCGCGAGCACCGACGACATCACCGTCACCGCGAACGACGACACGTGTGACGTCAGCGCCGACTCCGGAACCACCGGGAACAGCACGTTCCAAGTCACGAACAACGGCAGCAAGGTCACCGAGTTCTACGTATTCGCCGAGGGCGACCGTGCGATGGGTGAGGTCGAGAACATCGGTCCCGGGCTCACCCGCCAGCTCATCGTGTCGCTGCCCGACGCAGGCACCTACCAGCTCGCGTGCAAGCCCGGCATGGTCGGCAACGGCATCCGTCAGGACTTCACCGTCACCGGCGACTCGATGAGCGCGTACGACGAGAGCGGACAGCTCGCCGAGGCCGCCGACGGCTACCGCCGCTACATCCGCAGCCAGGTCGTCGCCCTGCAGGACACGACGCAGCAGTTCGTCGACGCCGTCAAGGCGGGCAACGTCGAGCAGGCCAAGGCCCTCTTCCCCGTCTCCCGCACCTACTACGAGCGCATCGAGCCCGAGGCGGAGAGCTTCGGCGAACTCGACCCCAAGCTCGACCTGCGGGAGGCCGACCTCGAACCCGGGCAGGAATGGACGGGCTTCCACCGGCTCGAGAAGGATCTGTGGGTCACCGGTCCCCAACCCGACACCAACGCGATCGCCGACCAACTCGTCGTCGACGTCCAGTACCTCGCCGACCAGGTGAACGCCGAGGACTACACGATCGACCCCACCAAGATCGCCGGCGACGCGCAGGGGCTGCTCGACGAGATCTCCACGTCGAAGATCACCGGTGAGGAAGACATCTTCTCGCACACCGACCTGTGGGACTTCCAGGCCAACGTCGACGGCTCGCAGGCCGCGGTCGCCGCACTGCAGCCGATCATCGACGAACGCAATCCCGAATTGGCCGCGAACATCACCCAGCGTTTCGCGGACCTCGATGCCGAACTCGCTCAATACCGCCAGGGTGACGGGTTCGTCTTCTACGACACTGTCAACGAACAACAGCGCCAAGAACTCTCGCGCAAGATCGACGCCCTCTCGGCCGAGGTCAGCCAGGTTCAAGGCGTGGTAGCAGGCGCATAATCATGACTGATCCAACCGGTACGACCGACACGACCACCTCGGTGGACGAGCGCAAGGGAATGTCCCGACGACGTCTGTTCGGCGCCGTCGGGGCGGGAGCCGCCCTCGCCGGCGCCGGTGCACTGGTCGGGCGCGCCACCGCCGCCGAACCCTCGCTCTCGCACGCCGACGTCGTCGCCTTCCGGGGCGAACACCAGGCGGGCATCGTGACGCCCGCGCAGGACCGGATGCACTTCGTGGCGTTCGACGTCACCACGAAGTCCCGTGAGGAGCTCGAAGCGCTGCTGAAGAAGTGGACCGTGATGGCCGAGCGGATGACCGCCGGCGAGGAGGCCACCCCGGACGGTGCCATCGGCGACGGCATCTACGTTCCGCCCAGCGACACCGGGGAGGCGCTCGGCCTGCCGGCGTCCCAGCTGACCCTCACCATCGGGTTCGGGCCCTCACTGTTCGACGACCGGTTCGGCTTCGCGGCCAAGAAGCCTGCCGCGCTCGTCGACCTTCCGCACTTCCGGGCGGACAACCTGGACCCGGCGCGCAGCGGCGGCGACATCGCGATCCAGGCGTGTGCCAACGACCCGCAGGTGGCCGTGCACGCCATCCGCAACCTGGCGCGCGTCGCGTTCGGCACGGCCTCGGTCCGGTGGTCGCAGCTGGGGTTCGGCCGCACCTCGTCGACCTCGACCACTCAGGACACGCCGCGAAACCTGTTCGGGTTCAAGGACGGAACGAACAACATCAAGGCCGAGGAACCCGGCGTCCTCGACCAGCACGTCTGGGTGGGCTCCGGCGACGACCAGGCGTGGATGGGCGGCGGCGCATACCTCGTGGCGCGGCGGATCCGCATGCTCATCGAGCAGTGGGACCGCACCGTGCTCGGCGAGCAGGAACGCGTGATCGGACGGTCCAAGGGCACTGGCGCTCCCCTGAGCGGCAAGGCGGAATTCGACGAACTCGACCTCGATTCCAAGAAGGGTCACGACCCGGTGATCGACGTCGACGCGCACGTGCGACTGGCGTCCGCTCAGGAACTCGGCGGCATCCAGATCCTGCGTCGCGGATACAACTTCACCGACGGCTCCGATGGCTTCGGCCACCTCGACGCCGGACTCTTCTTCATCGCCTACTGCCGCAACCCGCAGGAACAGTTCGTGCCGATGCAGCTCAACCTGTCCAGGACCGACGCGATGAACGAGTACATCCAGCACGTCGGGTCCGCCCTCTTCGCCTGCCCGCCCGGCCTCGCCGAGGGGCAGTACTGGGGTCAGGGCCTGTTCACGTAGAGCCTCCCGATCCCGCGCACCTGACACCGCGTATGCATCAACGGTGTCGGCCGAGCAACCGAAGGTCGAGCTGGTCGGGGGGCAGCGGGCGGCCGTGGTAATGCCCCTGGGTGACGTCGCAGCCGTATCGACGCAAGGCACGCAGGGTGTCTTCGTCTTCGACGCCTTCCGCGACCAGAGACGCGCCCAGGCTGTGTGCGAGCTCCACGGTCGATCGGACGATCGCGACCGATCGAGGATCGCTGGCGAGGCGGGCGACGAAGACCCTGTCGAGTTTGAGCTCATCGACGGCGAGGTCCTGCAGATAGGCAAGAGAGGACCAGCCGGTGCCGTAGTCGTCGATCGACAATCCGATTCCCAGACCCTGCAGCGCCTCGACCACCCTTCTGGCGCGCCGGTAGTCGGTCATCAGGACGCTTTCGGTGATCTCGAGGATCAACGTGTCGGCGGGTAACCGAAGGTCGTCCAGGAGTCGGTCGATCTCCGCGACCAGGTCTGCGTCGAGCAGATTCGTGACCGACAGGTTCACTGCGACGGTCAGCGATATACCGTGATCGAGCCAGCTCCGCGCCTGACCCAGCGCAAGCTCCAGCACTCTCGCTGTCAGTGGACGCATCAATCCTGACTGCTCGGCCTGAGGAAGGAATTGATCGGGGAGGAGTAAGCCGCGGAGGGGATGCTCCCACCGAACGAGAGCCTCGACGCCGTGCACCTGGTCGTCGCAGGCACTGACCTTCGGCTGGTAGTAGCACGTGAGCTCGCCACCATCGATCGCCGTGCGCAGCTCGTCGATGGTCTGCCTCTCCTCGATGCTGCGCTGGTACTCGGCGGTGTCGTACACCGCGATCGTGCGGCGGGTGGACTTGGCCCGATACACAGCCACTCCGGCGCACTGCAGCAGATCCTGAGGGTTTGTGCAGTGTTGGGGGCAGAGGGCGATCCCGATCCGCGCCTCGACGCGCACCGTGACCTCGTCGAGGTCGAAGGGCTCGTTTACTGCCTCGAGGAGCTGACCGGCCAGTGCCCGGGCGTCCGTGAGGTCGATCCCTGCCGGCAGCAGGACCGCGAAGGCGTCTCCGTCGAGGCGTGCCGGCAGATCACCCGGTCGCACGGACCGAGCCAGCCGGTCGGCAATCTGGCACAGCAATTGATCGCCCACGTTACGTCCGAACGAGTCGTTGATCTCCTTGAAGCGGTCCACATCCATCAGCAGCAGGCCCGGCCCCGGCCCCTGCCCCGTCCCAGGCTGTGCCGCCTGGTCGAAGTATGCGGCCGTCAGCGCCGCCATGATCGCCCGACGATTGGCCAGGTCGGTGAGGTCATCGGTGCTCGCCTGGCGGTGGCTGTCGGCCAGGACGACGACTTCCCGGAACGTCACCGCGAATCGGGCTGCGACCGTGACGAGGCTGAGCGCGGCGAGCACCACCGCGAGCCCAGGCAACCGTGCATCGTGGTCGAGGACCAGCAGCCCCACCGAAGCGGCAGTGCACACCAGTGGAGGTACCCAGATACCCAGTCCCGGTAGCTGACCGGACTGTCTTCGGCCGGGGGCTCGCCAACTGGCCACGGCCACGAGCATCGCGGCGACGTACGGGAGCGCATCGATCCACGTGACCTCCACGTGACCGGCAGCAGTGCGGAACAGGTTGACAGTGTCGGCCACCGCGAACAGCACGAACCCCGCGACCAGCAGCACCCACCGCGGCTCGGCCCGCCACCCCAGCACCGCGAGTGCCCCGACCGCGAGTGCCAACAGCAGCACGTCTCCCGCCGGGTAGGCCAACCCGACGATCACCGCCGCGGGTGATCTTTCGGCGGCCGAGTCGATCGGACCGAATGCGACGGCCGTTGCCAGCGCCGCCAGCGTCAACCCTGCGGTGATGGCGTCCAACCAGATCTCGGTCGGCAACCGCCGCGCTCGCGAGCGCAGGAGCACCACCAACCCGGCGTACACAAGTGGGTAGAACGCCAGTTTCAGCAGATCGGCCACCGATGGTGACTGGCCGTCAGGCAGCCACGACATCGACACGACATCGCCCACACACCAGCTGGTCATTCCCAGCGCGATCAGCCACCACGCCCGCCGCTCGGTCGGAATACACCACGCGCGAGCCGCAACCAGAAAGGCGGCCGACAAAGCCAGTCCGTTGTAGAGCACTCCGTGCAGCACGATCCAACCCGCTTGATCACCTGCCCCCAGCACGATCCCGAACAGGACCACACCGATCAGCAGAATCCCCAGCCCCGCCATGACGCCACGCCGCGCCCGATCGGATGGCGACACCCAGCTCACCCGAGCCGGTCGGTGTCGGTTGTGTGCAGACCTCGGCACCGACACGACGTCCCCTCCGGCTACAACCTGATCCGTCACGGGTCGTGCGTGTCGCGGTGTGTTCGTGGCTTCCCCGGGTCCGAGGCTGTGAGTCGGATTGTCGTCGCAGGTCAGCGCGTCCTTCGCGTCGGAGTCGGCCGGGTCCGGCACGTAACTGCGCAGGCAACCACCACCGCAGCGCTTGGCCGCATACATTGCCAGATCTGCCTGTTTGAGCAGGCTCTCGGTCGTCGCGCCGGCGACAGTGGAAATGGTGAGCCCGATGCTGGGGCGGATGGAGAGCACGACACCGTCGATGATGAACGGCGGGGTGAATGCCTCCAGTACCCGATCCGCGGCCGACAGGGCATCTTGGACGCTGCCTTCGACCAGTGCCGCGAACTCGTCGCCTCCGAGCCGGGCGACGGTGTCGGTGCTCCGCATGCACCCGGTGAGCCGTTCGGCGACGCGGATCAACAGCTCGTCCCCGGCGGGATGGCCGAGGCTGTCGTTGACAGTTTTGAAATCGTCGAGATCCACACAGAGCACCACGATCGGGGTGAGTTCCCGGCGCTGGCGCTGCACTGCTTGGTCGAGCCGGTCGAGAAACAAGGCACGGTTCGCCAGTCCGGTCAGTCGGTCGCGGAAGGCCTGCCGGGCCACGGTGAGCAACAACCGTCGGTTCTCGGCCAAGACGATGAACTGCCGTGCCAGCAAGGCGATCACCAGGACGATGATCGCAGCGGGAATCGGCCCGGAGCCCAGGCTGGGCAGCTCCTGCTGTAGGCCGACGGCGGCGGCCAGCAGCAACGGAAGGTACGGCAACCACAACCGTGTTCGAGACGGAATCTGGGCCGGAACCGGTTCGGGTGACGGCTCGCGGGTGCTCGACAGCGCCGCCAGACCAATCGCGGCGAAGGCGGCCACCCAGCCCAGGTCGGTAACGCCGCCGTTGTGATACGTGCCCAGCGCGGTCAGGTACGAGACTGCGCTGGCCGACAACGCCATCAGAATGATCCCGATGCACAGCAGTCCCATGGTCAAGCGTTGCCCGGCCCGCGCTCGGGTCAGCACCACAATCGCCATCGTCGCAATCACCAGGTCCGCGACAGGATAGGCGAGGGATAACACGAGGGAGACCGGTGTGGCGCTCCCCGCGCGGTAGACGCTGCCGAGCACGCTCACCCACGACATCACGAACAGTGAACCGGCCACGATGATTCCGTCCAGAATCAGCCGGGTACGGGACTGTCCGCTGTCGCCGGTCGGGAACAGCAACAGCGCCGCGCATGCGCCGACCGGAAACAGCAGGTACGCAGCAGCCGCCGAGGAAGGAAACGGTATCTGATCACTTCCCTGCCACACCACGTAGTAGCACCAGATGGCTTGGCCGACCGACCAGGCCGCCAGCCCACCCGCCAACGCCAGCCAGCTGCGGCGGCGGCTGCCGCGTCCTCTCCAGGCAGCCCACGCGGTACACCCGGTCGCGACGAGAGCGAACACCAGCAGGCCCACGTCGACAACCACCGTGGTCGTAAACGTGCCACCCCACCCTCGCCACAGCGCCAGCGCGAACAGCAGCGCTGGGACGATGAATACGACCGCGATCGCCCACAGACCGCCTTTCCAGAGGGCCTCGGCGCTTGACGACGTCCCCACCCGCGCGGCTGTCCGATGTTCCATCGCCACCACCCGAACTGCCGCCTGCCGTCAGGAAGAATTGGATTCAAAGTTTCCAGAAGTCCATCTTTGCACGACATGCATACTGAAATATAGCCCATAAACAAACCTATGGTTTGTTTATGGGCTGCCCTATGTCGGTACTCGTCACTCCGCACGCACGTTCAACGCTGCCGAATCCCGAGCTCCAGCCGGCGCGCGTTCGAGATCGGTCAGTGGCCCACGAGTTTCCGGATCAACCGGGGAAGGCGCCGCCGAAACCGCGGACAGTCGCAGAGAGCACAGGACGTGCCCTGGCGGTAATGCTCGTGAGCGGCGAATGGGTGGCCGCAGCGGCACTCTGACTTCGACACGGCCATGAACCTGATTCTATTCACACCCGAAACTCGTCCCGGACGTCACTGGGAGAACCTCACCCAGTCCACCAGCATGGTGGCCGGAAAACGTGTCGACGACGTGACCGGGCCTGGCCAGTTCCCGCCGACGGCCACATCGAGCAGCAGGTACGCCGGGGCGTCGAACACCCAGCGTTCCTCGGGTCGCAGATCCGCTGTGGTGACCGTGCCGACGATGTTCCCGTCGATGCCCACCGAGATGCGGCCGGGCGCTTTGATCAGGGCGTAGTCGTGGAAACCCGCGCTGAGGTTCGCACCGATCGAACCGTCCGTCGAGCGTTCCCAGTGCCCGCCGCCGACGGTCGGGCCGTGCACTCCCGCGTGGTATCGGGAACCGTCCCCGATCACCTCGAGGATGTCGATCTCCCCGCAGGCAGGCCACCCGACGCTGGTGATGTTGCTCCCGAGCGTCCAGAACGCGGGATGGATTCCCGGGCCGGACGGTACCTGAATCCGGGCCTCGATCACCCCGTACGTGAATTCGAACTTTCCACGCGTCACCAGCCGAGCCGACGTGAAGCCGCCACCGTTTCTGCGGGCCTCGACGACGAGACGACCGTTACCGTCGAGTCGCGAATTCTGGCGGGAGTCGGTGTACACCTGCTTCTCGTTGTTGCCCCACCCACCGCCGCCGAGGTCGTAACCCCAGAACAGTGGATTGGGCGCCGCGTTTGCGGGTCCGTCGAATTCGTCGCTGCCGATCACGGTGTATCCGGGGTAGGCGGTCCGGACGCCTCCACCGCCGGGCGCGGCAGCGGCAGCAGCCGGGGTGAGGGACAGCGCGCACAGCGCCACCGAGCACGTCAACGCAATCTCGACCAGGGCCGAGCGCATCCGCTGCATGTGCCGATACTAAGTGTCGCCGCGATCGGTCGTGACCGAATACGCGACGTGGCCGTTACCGGCGCGGCCCCGTGTAACGGAAGATCGTGCTGTTGTCGTCCTGCGCGTACACGGACCAGTCGGGGCCGGACCGCATCTGGTCCTCGAAGTTCTCGACGGATCCGTCCGGCAGATAACCGTAATAGCGGATGGCGGCAGTGCCCTGCGTGTTGAACACGAGATACGTGTCGCCGTCGCGTTCCGCCGCATCCGCGGTGAGCATCTCGATCTGGCCCCCGTGCGGGAAGCCCTCCAGCACGGCCGGGGGCAAGGCCAGCAAGGGCTGATCGAAATCCTTGTCGACGACGGCGAATTTGATGTAGTCGGCGCTGATCCGGGTGGGGAGGCCGGCGGGATAGAGGGACATGATCGTCACCGGCGGCTTCTCGTTCGCGAGGATGTCCTTCGCGAACGTCACCTGGGACTGATAGCCGATGACGAGCGACCACAACCCGAAATAGCCTTGCAGGCCGGCGAACGTCACGTAGGCCAGTCCGCTCGAGAGTCCGACCGGGACGACTCGGCGAAGCACTCCGGACCGGAACCTGACCGTGAGAGCGTCCACGAGGATCGGCGCGATGAGAATCGCGCACCCGGGCACGGCGTAGAGATAGACCCGGAAGATCGCCTCACCGCCGTAGCTCTGACCGGCCAGCAGCGCGAAAGAACTGAACGCCATGACGGTCCCGACCCAGGCGGAACGCTTGCGACGCCAGAGGAGGATCGCACAGACCACGGCGAGCAGGATGATGCCCGCGGACAGGGAGCGGCACACGGCGGAGGTGAAGATCTTCCCGAACGTGCCGACGGCGGTCACGTTGCTGGCGGCGTTGTCGACCGGGTTGAAACCGGACAGCAACCCGTACGGTGCCACGATGTCCAGCCGGGGAACGAGATAGGTGACGAGGATCGCGAAGTAGGGAACGGGGAGCCACCACGGGCGGATCTTCCGCGTCACCGCCAGGGCAACCGTCACGCCGAACAGCCAGTACGGGGTCAGCTGATGGGTGGGCACCAGGGCAGCGAACACGAGGATCGACAGGTACGCCGCAGAGCGGTGCTCCGTCGACACCACGAGCAGTGCCACCACACCCAATGCCATGACGAGGGCGACAGCCTGCGGCGAGAAGTAGTCCTGCCCCACCCAGTTGGCGAGTTCCGCCACCATCGCGGCCGTCAGTGCCACCCGCATGCCGAACCCGAGGAGCCGGGCGATCGCGGCGATCACGACGGCCAGCAGCACGTGGATCACCGGCGCGAACCAGTGGGCGATCGACATCATGTCCACGGATGTGATGTCGCCGAACCACGCGAATGCGGTGAAGAAGCCCGGCCACTCGCCGTAGATGTCGACGCCCTTCGGCGGCAGTGTCTGGAACTGCTGGATGTAGTCGACCACGCCGAGGTGCTTGTACGTCCACCCGTAGATGGGAACGTCGGTGACGAGGGTCGGGGTGAGCCGTTCCACCCCGATCACGCCCAGCACGGCAACGGCAGCGGTCCCGACAGCCCTCTCGCGAAGAGCCCAGCCGAACGCGCCGAGCATCATCACGGCGCACACCACGAGGCCGGGCCCACTTCCGACGAACAGCAGACCGAACTGTGAATACGCGGTGGAGCCGAGACCGAAGAGCACCACCACCCACGCGGCAAGGGCCACGGCAACGAGGATCAGCGGCCGGTTTCGGCGAGCGGCATACCACCATTGCGACAGACGGAACGACACCTGCTGCACGGTCACCGCGCGAACCGGCTCGGCGCCGGTGTCCTGCCAGCGATGCCGCAGCGCGGACGCGACGACGGCCAGGACCATCACCAGCAGCAGACCCGTCGCGGGCCATCGGTAGAACCAGGCCAGGACGGTCGTGGCCGCAGTCACCACAGACAGCCCGAGAACGGGGACGGCCGCGACGGCTGCGGCAAGCGGTATCCGCAACCACGTCACGATCGCGAGCCCCGGTCCGATCAACACGAATACCGTCAGCAGTACCGCATTCACCGACGACGGAAGCGGCGCCAGGGACGTCAGTCCCGCGACCGCCGAGGCCAGCGCGGCGACGTCGTAGTACCGGGTCAGCTCCGGAGCCCTCGCGTCGAGTCGCTCCGCAGTGAGGAGATCACTCATCGGTCACCCGCACCCAGTCGACGAGCATCGCGGCCGGAAACATTGTGTCGGCTCCGACGTCGCCCGGCCACCGTCCACCGACGGCGACATTCAGCAACAGGAAGAACGGCTTGTCGAACACCCACTCCTGCCCCGGGTCCACGTCGGCACGCGAGAACTCGCCCGTCACCGCGTCGTCGATGCCGAACGTGATCCGGTCCGGCGACCGCTCCACCCAGTAGTCGTGGAAATCGTCCGACATGGTTCCGCTGCCTTCGGCTTTCACCTCCCAGGGTGTGCCGTCCGCGGACGGGCCGTGCAGCGCACTGTGATAGAACGACGCGTCGTTGATGGTCTCGATCACGTCGATCTCCCCCGACTGCGGCCAGCCCACACGGTTGACGTCCGTGCCCATCAACCAGAACGCCGGGTGCAGGCCCTGTCCGCTCGGCAGCTTGATGCGGGCCTCGGCCCGTCCGTACTGGAATGCGAAGCGGTCGAGGGTGACAAGCCGGGCGGACGTGTACCCCGATCCGTCGGGACGGGCTTCGATCACGAGGTTGCCCTCACCGTCGAGCCTGGAATTGACGGGATCGTCCGTGTACACCTGCGCCTCGTCGTTACCCCAGCCGCCTCCCCCGACCGCGTGTCCCCAGTAGCGGGGGTCGGGCGACGTTCCGGCGGGCCCGACGAAATCGTCGAACATGAGCACCGACTCACCCTTCCTCGACGCCTGCGCGACATCGCTCGACGCGTACCACCCGGTGGCGCCGATGCAGACGAGCGCGAGGAACACCGTCACCGCAGACACGGCGCGGGTCCTGCGTGGACGGTTCAGCTGCCTATGCACCGGCACCGTCTCCGACCGGGACGACAGCCGAACGTCGAACCGACTGCAGCTGCGTCACGAGGTGGACGCACACGACGAACCCGAGGATCGCCGAGTAGGCCGCAACCCGTTCGATACCGCCCACGCCGAGACCGAGGTCCCAGGAGTAGGTGAAGCAGAAGTACCCCACCAGTCCGAGCACCCCCAGTGCGAGGGCGACGTACGTTGCCGGTCCGGACATCTGAGGCCAGACGGTGAGTGCCGTCGTGAGCGTGAAGAGACTGCCGAAGATCAGGAACAGCGTGGCACCGAGCGAATGCACTTCCCAGTGCGTGTTCGACGGCGCGAGACCGACCACTGTTCCGCCGATCCCGGCCACCACCAGGAAGACGACGGGGGCCGGCGGCAGCACCCGTTCGATGCGGTGCCACAGGACGGCGGCCACCACATAGGCGAGTCCGGTCACCACGAACGACGCGTCCATCAGCAGGGATGTCTTGCTGCACGGCGCGTTTCCGTCCGTGCCGCAGAACGGGACGCCGAGGTCGCTGACGAAATTGGCAGAGTAGCTGTAGTGACCGCGCCACGTGCCGGCGACGAGGAATTCGACGACGAAGAACTGCAGTACGGCAACGGTGAGGTACAGCGGAGTCCGCTTCGAGGTCTCGAGGACGTGTGAGGGCATGGTCAGAACATCCTTCGAGACAGTAGAGACAGTGGGTCGCACAGTGCGTCCGCGAGGGCGCTGCGGACGAGTTCGGGGTCGAAGACGTTGTCGTGCAGCGACGCCGACACGTCCAGGTCGGGACCGTGGCGCACCGCGGTGAAGACGATCGACGCAGGGTCGGCCGGTTCGCTCAGCGCGGTGACGAGACGCCGGCCGGGCCCGTCGGTCCAGTCGAGATCGGCCAGCAGCGCGGCCTGTCCCATGTCGGAGTACACGAGCCTCGCCCGGGGGTCCGCCGCGACGTGAGTGGCCCGCGCGTGCGCAACACCGGCACGCACCCGCCTGCGGAACGTGGCGGTGCTGAGTGCGAGCGAGGCCAGCGGCCGGCCCGACGCCGTGGCCTGCGCGATCGCCGCACTCATCTCGGCGGCATCACCCGGGTCCGACAGTGAGAACCGCACCAGGGCAGCGAAGTTGCCGTTCACCGTCGCCGCCTCCGGGAGGTACCGGCGGCAGTCGAAGAGAACGTCGACCTCGTCGTCGATCGCCAGGCCACAACTGCGCATCGCCCGCGAGACGGCCGCGAACAGCAACGACGACACCGACGCCCGGGGCATTTCCCGATCCCGCCAGCGACGCAGTTCTGCGGTGGTGCCGGGCGCTGTCGACGCGATGACCGCGGTGGGCGCGCCGTGCCACGGCACGACCACCTCGGCCGATCCGGAACCGTGCGCGGCAGCGGGCCGGGATTCGAGGAGCCTCGCGACACGCGTGGGGGACGACGCGAAGGTCCGGGCCAGGGCGCACGCGAGCGGCAGAGCGCTGTCGCGTGTCCGCGCCCATTCCGGAACCGGCGTCCCCATGCGTCCACCGGCAACGGCACGGACGAGAGACAGCGCGAGCCTGCCATCGCCGAGTCCGTGGGAAATGTCGAGCAGGAGAAAATCGCCCGCGACCGCGACGTTCAGCGGGTATGCGGACGCACCCGACCGTGCCAGCCGGGTCAGCAGCTGCGGCACCTCCTCCCGGGTACAGGGTCCGAGTTCCCGTACCTGCCCGAGGAAGTCCTGCGGTCGGTGCTCCCACCGGCGTGACTCGGTGGTCGGGACGAGGCCGATCGGGGTGTGCCGCCCGCCCGCGTGCGCGAGCAGCGTCAGCGTGTCCCGGATCTCGCCGACGCTCGGCAGTCGGACGGGACCGATCGCGGTGATCATCCGGCTCCCGCTGCGCATCAGGTCGCGGGAACTTGCTCTATGCGTCGACATCGGACACCTGCCACATCGGTTTCTGGTTCATGCTCTTCTTCGCCAGCCACCGCTCCCACTTGGAACGGTTCTGGAGTCGGCGGAGCCAGGAGATGAGCGGTCCGGCGAGGATCACGGCGGTGAGCGTCTCCGCGGCGAGATACGCCCAGCCCACCCCCGCGACCCCGATCGACGCGCTGAAGACCAGGCTGCCGACGATGATGACCACCGTGGCCAGGCACTGGGTGACGACGGCGAGTGTCAGTCGGCGGTACACCCGCGCGAGACCGTCGTAGACGGCACCGATGACGGTGAGAGGCACGAACACCGCGGCGAGATGGAGCAGAGGCGTTCCTTCCGCACGGTATTCGTCGCCGATGAATCCGAGCGCCGGCGGCGCGACGAAGGCCAGCCCGAATCCGCCCACCACCGCGACCACGGCAATGGTGCGGACGAACCGGCGGGACAGGCTGACGATCTTGTCCGGATGCGCGGCGGCTTCGGCGACGAACGGGCCCACCATGAGGTTCACCATGATGTAGAGGGCGCTGACGACCGACCACGTCACTGCGAAGTACGCGTTCGCCGCGGTGCCGACCCGGGTGACGACGATCAGCGGGACGACGAGCGGGGCGATGGCCCCGAGCGCCGAAATGCCGTACGAGGAACCGAAGTACACACCGAGTTCCTTGTTGGAGGGCAGAGCGGGCACCTGCCGGTATCGAGGGTCGGACCGGATGCGCAGGCCCATCGACGTCAACACGACCACAACGGCGATCGCCGCGGTGACCCCCCAGGACGCGACGATGGCGAGCGCCGACCCCGACGCCGCGAGCACCACGACCGCGAGAAGTTTGGCCAGCGCGTGGAAGACGTTCTTCGACGCCGCCCAGCGGGCCACACCCAGCCCGGAGGCGGTCTGATCCTGCAGGGCGAAGAGCGCGAGCACGACGACGAACACCGGATAGATCGCGATTTCCAGGTTGTTATCGAACAGCGTGTCCCGCGGACCGAGGACGATGAGTCCGACTGACGACACGAAGGCCAGCGTGGCCACGGCGGCGAAACCCTTGACCAGCAACGGTCCCGCGCGGTGGCCCGCCACGGGCAGGAAGCGCTCGAACATCGAGCCCAGGCTGAGATTCGACAGCGTCGACAGCATGATCGCCGTCGAGATGAGTGCGGACGCCACGCCCACCTGATCGGCGGGGAACAATCGCGCGGCCGCACCCCAGAACGCGAGGCCGAGTACACCGGTGACGACACTCGACAGCATCAGTGCCATCGAGTTGAGCTGCAGATTCCGCCCCGCGGAGCGCGGTGCCTGCTCGGCACGGTGCTTCGCGCGTAGGTGCGACTGCGTCGCTGTCGGGGATCCCATGATTACCCGACCAACTCCGGCCGGGAATCGTCACGGGTGTCGTCGACGCTGTCCACGGTCAATTCACCGAGCGCGGTGGCGAGGACGTCCCGCAGGACCCTGTCCCGCAGGGCGGTGCTGTACAGCGAGTGATCGCCGGACGGGTATGTCACCAGGCGTCCCTTCCACCCGGCGCGCCGGAGCCGGCGAAGGCTGCGCTCTCCCTGGTTCTCGACGAACGCGGCGTAGTCGATCGGTGAGAGGAGGACGGTGGCGTGCACGCCACGGTCGTTCAGCGGAGCGAGCATGACCTCCGGCACCTGCAGCAACCCGGCCCGGCCCAGCCACAACCAGCCGCGGTACGGCATCCACACCCGCAGGTACTGTTTCGCCGTCGCCGCGTGCCCGTGGAGTAGCGCGAGCGCGGCACCCTTCAGGGAACCCTGGCCGGCGTCCATCGTCGACTGCTTCACGAAGGCTTTACGGGTAATGGTCCAGTCCGCCATGTTGACCAGGACCACCGCCCGGACCGGACGGCGAAGGGCGGCGTAACTCGAGTTCCACGCCCCCGAACACATGCCCACGAGCACAGCCGATTCGGGCTGCGCACCGCTGACGGAGATGATGTCGACGGCGTCGTCCCGGGATTCGTCCGTGTAGATGGTGGTGGATTCTCCGTGCTGCACCGTGCCGGTGTCGCCGGTGCCGCGGCGATCGAAGCGAACGCTGACGATCCCGTGGGCCGCGAGTTCGCGGGCAGTCTCGGCCCACAGCCGGACGGGCCCGACGCGGTGCTCGCCGGCGGTGCCGTGGAAGATCACCGTCGGCGCCGCAGGGGTGTGCACCGCATCCCGCTCGGCCGCGACGGACGTGCGGATCGTGAAGAGTTCGGACGCCCCCTCGAAGCCCAGAGTCTCGGTGACCTGCCTGCCGTCGACGGTCCGATCCACGACGGCGGTGGCGCGGAGATCGAGTGTGGCACCGGTGTGGTGGTTGCCGAAGGACGCGGACATCCAGTCGGCGATCCGGTCGATGTCGCCGAACGGGAGCCGGACCACGAAGTCCGCCGGCTCGAGGAACGATTCGTAGTCCTGAACTGTGAAGTGCTCGGCGGTCCAGGCCGCGACGGCCTCACGCATCCCGACGGAGTCGACCTCGCTGTCCCGCAACGCCATCAGGACCTTCGCGCCCGGCGGCGGAGTGGCGGTTCGCAGACTCATCGCCGACAGGGCCGTAGCCGCGGCCGGTGCGAGCACCACACCGATGAGGGTGACCCGCGGATCGTCCGTGTCCTCGGGACCGACCACCATCTGGTGGAGCGCGGTCTGCTTGCGCAGGTAGGCGCGGCCGCGCACCACCGGATCCCACAGGGTCACGGCCCGCACCGGACCGCACGTCGCGGCGACCTGCGCGGCGAGCAGGGCGCCTACCCGGAGGCCGACCAGCCCGATGTCAGTGATGCCGCAGCTGCGCACGAAGTCGACGGCCGTCCGGATGCTGTCGAGCCATCCGGCGACCGCGTCGGACTCGTCCTGGGCGCCCGGCGAGTCACCGGTGCCGCGGTAGTCGAACCGCAACACCAGAAGCCCCCGGGCCCGCAACTGCTGGGCGAGGTAGACCATTCCGCGATACGAGTCGACCTGTTCCTTGCCGATCGGCGGGCACAGGACGACGGCACCGCGGCAGCGGCCGTCGGCTGGAAGGTCGACGACGCCGAACAGCGGCGCGTCCTCCGGTCCGAACCAGGTGGCGAACCGGGTGCCGTCGCTGCGGCCGGCGAGATCAGGATGGGCTGTCATGGGTCATCCCTCTCATCGGCGCCGGATCCCGGCCCTCCACGCGGGCCTTCAGATAGGCGAACGGGCCACGCGCGATGGACCGCAGTTCGGTGGCCCCGATCCCCACGGGAAGGTCGTCGGCGAGACCGTCCGGAGGGGTGGCGACGCGGGACATCTTCCGCGACAGATGAAGAAACGTCGGAGCCTGCCGCACGGCGATGCGCGCGGCGAGCCAGGCGGTGCGGGGGTCGACGGCGATCTTGGCCAGCCACGCGCCGAGTCCGAGCCCGTAGCCGCGCGCCTGGACGGCGAGCGCCTCGTTGTCCGCCCGGTGCCGATGCCACACGACCGCCCCGGGCCGGTACGCCAGCTGCCGCCCGGAGTGCAGCACGCGGAAGAACATGTCGAGGTCTTCGCCACCGTCGGTAGGGGCTCCCGCCCCGAGCGCCTCGTCGAAACCACCCAGCGCGAACACGGCCTGCCGATCGACCGCGAAATTCGCACCGGTGCCGTAGACGCCGACCTGGAACGGGAAGAGCGGCACGTCGGCGGGCGGGTGCGCGAGGTCGAACAACCGTGGGACACAGGAACTCGCCCATCCCACCCGCTGATCGAAGTAGGCCTGTGCGGGTGTGCGGATCTCCCCGCTCGGGACGATTCCGCACACGCACGCCACCGCATTGCCGGCGCCGAAGCCGGCGACGAGTTCGGTGAGCCAGTGCGGGTCGACGACGACGTCGTCGTCGGTGAACGCGACGATCTCCGTGTTCGCCGCGCGGACGCCCGCATTGCGCGCCCGGGACAGGCCCGGGCGGGGCTCGGTCACGACGCGTACACGGGGGTCACCGAGTTCGGCGACGAACCGCTGCGTGGCGTCCGTTCGGGATGCGTTGTCGACCACGATCACCTGGTAGTCGGGATGGTCGAGCGACAGGATCGATTCGAGGGCGACCTTCAGGCTGTCGACCCGGTCCCGGGTGCACACCACCACGGTGACGGACGGGCCGGATTCGTCGGTGGCGGCAGCGCTTTCGGCCGCCGCTCCCGGCAGGAGCCCGTCCAGTGCGCGCCGCAGTGCGCCGGCCTCGAGTCGGCCGTCGTCGATGTCCACTTCGACGAATCCCAGCAGGGTGCGGTCTTCCCGCACGAGCAGCCGGGCACGCTGATACCCCTCGGCACGCTCCAGCCGGTATTCGGTGTCGTCTCGCACGGGACCGCGTAGTTCGCCGACCCAGACGGCCCCGTCCCACGTCGGCGCGTGATCGCTCACGAGAGCAGGCACCAGGTCGATCCGGCGATCGAGTGTTCCGGTCATGCCGTCACCCGCTTCGATCGCAGACCGACGAGACCGCGGACGTAGCCGGCCGTGGTCGCCGTGAGCCCCGCGATCACGGCACCGGCCCGGGCCAGCCCGCCGTGCCGCGGGGATGCGATCCCCGTGACGACAGCTCGCGGGAGAACGCGTGCGGTGTACGCCCGCTCGCTGCTGAGCGCGTCGCCGGCCCCGACGAGATCGGAGACCAGCGCTTTCGACACGCCCTCGTGGAAGCACCGCGAGAGGAAGTAGCGGAACGTGGCGCGGTCGTCGCTGACGCGGTGCTCCACCCTCATCGCGGGGTCGAACAGCAGTTGCGCAGAGGGCTGGTGGGCGCGGATCCGGATGCAGAGTTCGGTCTCCTCGCACCCGACCGGTGTCTTGCCGACCCGGCCGATCCCGTCGCTGAATCCGTCGACGGCGTCGAACACCGTGCGCCGCAAAGACATGTTGCAGCCGATGAAGTTCCGCACCGGCTCGATCCGTGTCGGTTGGCCGACGTAGCTGCAGCCGACCACCCAGTCGAACTCGGCGGGCATCCATACGGGGCGGTCCGCGGGCCACACGGGACTGGCGAATCCCCCCACGCCGAGCACGTCGGGGTCGGAATAGTGGGCGGCGGACACGCGGTACCAGTCGGGTTCGGCGCGCGCATCGTCGTCGAGGAACGCGATCATGTCGCCACGCGCCGCGTGCACGCCCGTGTTGCGGGCTCCGGAGAGCCCCTTCGATCCGGAGTTATGCAGCACGGTCACCCGGGTCTGCTCGGCGAAGTGCCGTTCGGCGCGCGAGAACAGCTCCTCGGAGTGGTCGATCACCACCAGCACCTCGAGCACGGGCACGTTCTGGGTGAGCACCGAGTCGACGGCGGCGCACAGGTCGGTCCACCGTTCGGTGGTGTAGGCGCAGATCACGACGGAGCAGGACACGAGGGTGGACACCGTCATGGTTGCTCAACCTCGCGCAACGGGAGTCGGGGACACGTCCGGTGCGGAGGTGCGCTGTTCGCTCCTGATGGTGCGCAGCACCCGGAGCCCGTCACGTACCGCGTTGAGGTTGCTCTCGCCATGGATGCGGTCCTGTTCGAAACTCGGCACCTCGGTGATCTTCAGGCCCGCGTTGGCGACCCGCACGTTGATGAGTGTCTCGATCTCGAAGCCGTCGCCCCACTGCGCCTCGGTCGCGTCGACGGACGGCAGTGCCATCACCGGGACGTGGCGGCGCCAGAATGCGTTGTAGCCGTAGCACAAATCGCTGAACGACGCCCCGAACTTGAGGTTGACGATGGCGTTCAACGCCTTGTTTCCGAGCTTCCTGCTGAACGTGATGTCCGAGCTTCCGCCGCCGGCGGCGAAGCGCGTTCCCTTCGCGAAGTCCGCGCCTGCCACGAGTGCCTCGACGAACAGCGGGATCTCGGCCGGGTCCGTGGATCCGTCGGCGTCGATCATCACGATGATGTCCGACGTGGAAGCGAGGAACCCGCAGGCCAAGGCATTGCCCTTGCCTTTTCGGCTTTGCGTCACGACCGTGGCGTCGGGCCAGAGACTCTTGGCCACCTCGACCGTGTCGTCGACGGAATGTCCGTCGACGAAGACGATCTCGTCGATGTCGGCCGGCATCCGCGCGGCAACGTGCGGGAGGTTCTTGGCTTCGTTCATGGCAGGCACGACGACCGTGACCGTCGGCCGCTGCGACCCGTCCCCGTCGCTGCGACCGTTGTCTTCGCCTTTGCGTTGGTCGACGCCCACGACGTCGGTACCGTCGGAGGGTTCCAGGCGATCAGGCGTGTAGAGGCTCATTTGTCCGTCTTTCCTCGTCGGGCGAATGGCCCGGCAGCATCACAGTCGTCCCATGCGAGCACTGACCACCCCGTGTCTGGAGTGATGTCCTCACCACGTGCAGCGTGCAAAGGAAGCAGAGACCGTTCGAACCCCCGCAGTTCAGAAAACATCAATGTTTTCGACCATCGGTCTTCTTTGCAGGGGTAAACCTATCTCAAGTTTGTTTCTTGCGCACCAGTTAACGCGAAGTGATTTAAAACTCAGTTACATTTCGGCAAACCGAAGCGATCGCGCGGACCAGACGTTCTCACGACGGCCAGTGACGCGCCCAGTCCGCTGCTCCGAGCGCGGACTTGCCCTGTGCACGCGCCGCATTCTCGGCTGCCCGGATCCGGGTGACGAACGCCTGCGCCGCCGCCCGGAGTCTCGTCCCGGCTTCCGCCTCAGCTACCAGCCCGGACTCGATCTCCACGGGCACGAGCTCCGGCGGCAGGCCGGCCTTGCTCGCGCGGGCGATCACCTTCGCCGCGAGGGACGCCGCGGGCTGACTCATCGCGACGCCGTCGAGGCAGGAACTCCGCGCCTTCTCCGCCGCCTTCCGGATCTCCCATGCCCGTTCCTGCTCCGCGATGTCGATCGGTCCCACGACGTCCTCCCCGAGGTGGGGACTGCGGTGCACGAGTTTGGCCACCAGGGTCGCGGCCACGTCGTCGACGTCGAAATTACCCGACGCCGAGGCGATGCGTGAATGGAAAAGGACCTGCAGCAGCAGGTCTCCGAGCTCTTCACGCAGGTCAGCGGGTTCGGACGACTCGATCGCGTCGAGAACCTCGTACGTCTCCTCGACGAGGTAGTGCGACAGGGTGCGGTGCGTCTGCGTCACTTCCCAGCCGCCGTAACTCCACAATCGGTCCATCACCTCGGCGGCCTCGACGAGATTGTCGCCCGGGACCTTCGGTGCCGCGATGACGCGTGACCCCGACGCGACCCACTCGCGCACCGTGGGGTGGTCGGGGTCGGTACTGACCAGGACGGCGGCCCCGGGTGCTTCGGTCAGCAGGGTCCGCACGCCGTCGGGTACCTCGTCGGTGAACTCCACCCCGTCACCGACCACCCCGACGGCCTCCATCGGGATCGTCGTGGGCCGCAACGGGTCGAGCAGGACCACCGTCATCGGGTCAGGCCTCCATCACCACGGACCCGGCGGCCTTGCCGTCCAGCGCCACCACGAAGTCGGCGATGTACTGCAGCAACTCCACGTCACGCACCCGCTCCGCGCCGATTCCGCCGGACCCCGCCCGGGGCAGCGGCAGCTGCACCATTCCTGTGGTGGCACGGTACTGCGCGCTCGGGTAGATCCGCTTGAGGCGCAACTGCTTCGAGTCGGGCAGGGCCATCGGCGCGATCTTCAGCTGCGTCCCGACCACGGCAATCTCTTCGAGTCCGTACTCGCGGGCAAGCAGGCGCAGCTTGGCCACCGAGACCAGTCGGCGGACCTCCTCGGGCAGCGGTCCGTACCGGTCGACGAGTTCGTCGACCACGGCCGTGATGCCGTCGAGTTCGGTGGCCGCCGCGAGCTTGCGGTACCCCTCGAGCCGGAGGCGGTCGCTGGTGACGTAGTCGGGAGGGATGTGCGCGTCGACGGGCAGGTCGATACGGACCTCCTTCGGGGCGTCCTCCGTCGTGATCGGCCTGCCGTCGGCTGCCGCCCGGAACGCCTCGACGGCCTCCCCCACCAGCCGCACGTACAGGTCGAACCCGACACCCGCGACGTGACCGGACTGCTCGGCGCCCAGCACGTTTCCCGCGCCGCGGATCTCGAGGTCCTTCATCGCGACCGCCATGCCGGCACCGAGGTCGGAGTTCTGCGAGATGGTCGCGAGGCGGTCGTAGGCCGTCTCGGTGAGCGGCTTCTCCGGCGGGTACAGGAAGTACGCGTAGCCGCGTTCCCGGCTCCGCCCGACGCGCCCGCGCAACTGGTGCAGCTGCGACAGGCCGAGGGAATCGGCGCGTTCGACGATGAGCGTGTTGGCGTTGGAGATGTCGAGACCCGTCTCGATGATGGTGGTGCACACCAGCACGTCGTAGTCGCGTTCCCAGAAGCCCTGCACGGTCCGCTCCAGGGTGTCCTCGTTCATCTGCCCGTGCGCCACCACGACCCGCGCCTCGGGGACGAGTTCGCGGATCCGCTGGGCCGACTTGTCGATCGAGCTGACCCGGTTGTGGACGTAGAACACCTGCCCGTCGCGGAGCAGTTCCCGTCGGATGGCCGCCGCCACCTGCTTGTCGGCATACGCGCCGACATAGGTGAGGATGGGGTGCCGCTCCTCCGGCGGCGTGAGGATCGTGGACATCTCGCGGATGCCGGCCATGCTCATCTCCAGCGTTCGCGGGATCGGCGTGGCCGACATCGTGAGAACGTCCACATGGGTGCGCAGGGCCTTGATGTGCTCCTTGTGTTCCACACCGAAGCGCTGTTCCTCGTCGACGATGACCAGGCCCAGGTCCTTCCACCGGATCCCGGTCTGCAGCAGCCGGTGCGTGCCGACCACGACGTCGATCTCGCCGTCGGCCATACCGGCGATGATCTCCTTGGAGTCCCCCGCATCCGTGAAGCGGGAAAGCCCGCCCACCGTCACCGGGAACGCTGCCATGCGCTCGGTGAACGTCTGCAGATGCTGCTGAGCGAGCAGCGTCGTCGGCACCAGGACGGCCACCTGCTTGCCGTCCTGCACGGCCTTGAACGCCGCCCGCACCGCGATCTCGGTCTTGCCGTAGCCGACGTCGCCGATGACGACGCGGTCCATCGGGACCGCCTTCTCCATGTCGGCCTTGACCTCGCTGATGACCGTCAGCTGGTCGTGGGTCTCGGTGAACGCGAAGGCGTCCTCCATCTCCTTCTGCCACGGGGTGTCCGGGCCGAACGCGTGTCCGGGTGCGGCCTGCCGCGCCGCGTACAGCTGGACGAGCTCACCGGCGATCTCACGAACCGCCTTGCGCGCCTTGCGTTTGGTGTTGGCCCAGTCGGAACCGCCGAGCTTGCTGAGCGCGGGCAGCTCGCCACCGACGTACCGCGACAGCTGGTCGAGCGACTCCATCGGAACGAACAGACGGTCGCCCGGGTGTCCGCGCTTGCTGGCGGCGTACTCGATCACCAGGTACTCGCGGCGGGCGCCGCCGATGGTGCGTTCGACCATCTCGACGAATCGTCCGATGCCGTGCTGGTCGTGCACCACCATGTCCCCGGCGGTCAGGGCCAGCGGGTCCACCTGGTTGCGGCGCTTCGCCGGCAGCCTCTTGCCGTCGCCGACCGCGGCCACCCGGTTGCCGGTGAGATCGGCCTCCGTGACGATGACGAGTCCGGCAGTGGAGTCGTCGCCGGGGAAGACCAGACCGTCGTGGAGCGAACCGCGCAGCACCCCGACCTGGCCCCGCGGGGGCTCGGTACCGGGCGCGAGTTCCGCCGCCGGCACCTCGGCCTCGCGCAGACGCTCGAGCACGCGATGCGCGGTGCCGGCGCCCGCGACCACGATGACGGCGCGCCCGCCGGTGGTGACGTGGGCGCGCAGGCTCACGAACAGTTCCGACAGCAGGTCGTCGGAACCGCGGACCTGCGGCGCCGGCGTGACCGCCAGCTCCAGTTCCTCACCGTTGCCCGACGCGAGCGGGCTCAGCGTCCACCACGGCAGGCCCGTGGCCTCCGCGGATTCGCGGACCTGGCTGAGCGAGCGGTAGGCGGAGGCGCCGAGGTCGATGCCATCACCCTTCAGCACCGACGTGTCGAGCGGGGCGGCGCCGCCGATCGAAGCCGCCGTCCACGATGCCTCGAGGAACTCCTGACCGGTGCGCACCAGGTCGGTGGCGCGCGTCCGGATCTTCTCCGGATCGCACAGCAGCACGTGTGCGCTCTCGGGCAGCACGTCGGTGAGCAGCTGCAGTTGCCCCGGCCGCAGCACGGGCAGCAGTGCCTCCATGCCCTCCACCGGGATGCCGGCCGACATCTTGTCGAGCATCTCGACGAGCGCGGCGTCTGCCTGGTTGTCGACCGCGAGTTGCGCGGCCCGGTCGCGGACGTCCTCGGTGAGGAGCAGTTCGCGGCACGGCGGGGCGATCACGGCGTCGATGTCGAGTTCGGGCAGCGACCTCTGGTCCGCGACGGAGAACGCGCGCAGTTCGGTGACCTCGTCGCCCCAGAACTCGACGCGCACGGGATGATCCGCGGTGGGCGAGAACAGGTCCAGGATGCCGCCGCGGACGGCGAACTCGCCGCGCTTGCCCACCATGTCGACGCGCGTGTACGCCATTTCGACGAGCCGCTGGATCAGCCCGTCGAAGTCGTGCTCGACGCCCACGCGCAGCGTGACGGGTTCGATCTCACCGAGCCCCGGCGCCATGGGCTGCACCAGCGAACGGACGGTGGTGACGACGACCTGGAGCGGCGCCCCGTACGAGCGGTCGTCCGGCCGCGCGAGTCTGCGGAGCACCTCCACGCGCCGACCGACCGTGTCGGCGCTCGGCGACAGCCGTTCGTGCGGCAGCGTCTCCCACGACGGGAACTGGGCGACGGCGTCGCCGATCATCTCCTGCAGTTCGGCGGTGAGGTCGTCGGCCTCGCGGCCGGTCGCGGTGACCAGCAGCAGATGGGTGCGCTCGGCGAGGGCCGCGGCCACGAACGGCCGGGCGGGTGCGGGCGCGACGATGTCGAGGTGATGGCGTCCGAGAGCCTCGGTCACCTGCGCGATGACTGCGTCGCCCAGCGCGATCTTCGCCAGACCGGCGAGCGGGGTGTCGGACGAGGGCTCGGCAGCGATGAGCGGGGAAGACAACGACGCACTCCTGAGCAGTGATGACGAACTGCCGGCGAACAGCTCGGGCCGGGACGAGCGGCCAGTTGCGGACTGAGCCAGCCTAGTCGATATCGCACAAGGACGGACCGGGGTCCGTATCAGGTGGAGGCCTGCACGACCGGTGCGACGGTCATCGAGTTCAGCGCCCGCACGTGCCCGGTCACCGCGTCCGCTGTCCCGGTCCTGCGCACCGGCACGATCCGTGCTCCGCCGGGCGGCAGGTGGAACCAGGAGTCCTCCGGTTCGAAGCCGCGGAGTTCGAGGTGCACGTACTGCGCAGCGCCGTCGGTGCCGACGTCGACGACCCAGTTCCCGGACGCCGTCTGCCGCGCCACCGCAGTCAGGCCGACGGTGCGTTCGAGGGCGCGCGCCGGTCCGCCGACGAGGTGAACGGACTCGGCGACGACACCGTCCTCACTCGACAGGGTGACGGTCACGCTCTCGTAGCCGCGGGGGCCGAAGCGGTGGACGTGGGTCGCGTCGGTGAAGCGCCCGAGCACCGTGTCGAGCGACCACCGGCGGGCCGCGTGCGCGGCGACGGTCACCGGTTCGGTGACGTCGAACGCCCGGGCACCGGTGCGGGTGTGCACCTGCACCCGCAACTCCCCCGCGACCTCGTGGTCGGAGTCGTTGACCGCGTCGATCCGCAGTCCGTCCAATCCGTCCTCGGCGAGGAGGACCGCGACCGGCAGCGACATCCGCCGCATCACGAACCACGGAGCCTTCGGCCTGCCGTCGGAGTCGAGCAGCCCCCACCCGGCGCCGGGTTCGAGGTCGCGGAGCGCAAGCACCAGCACGCCGTCGCATCCCGAATCGGGCCGCCGCCAGTATCCGAGAGTCGCCGCGAACGCCTCGCAGACGGCGGCCCGGCCGAGGGCGAGGTACCGCTCGGGGTCGCTCCACCGGACCGTCGACGGCTCCTCGCCGAACAGCGTCCGCACGTAGTGATCGCGGACGTCCTCGAAGTCCCAGGGCGCCCCGTTGTCCCGCGGCACCGCCACCTTCCACCGTGGGTGGTGGCCCGCGACCGCGAGGCTGCCGAACTCGGCCTCGATCGCCGCGTCCGACGGGGGGATCGAGAACGCGAGGCATTCGGCGGCAAACCGCACCCGGGCCCGGCGGACGTCGGACAGCGGAAGCCGATAGCCCCCGACCCCGAAGTAGTGCGCGATACCCGTCCCCACGTGGGTCGCGAGCGCGTCGCAGCCCGGCGGCGAGGTCGGTGACGACGACACCCGCACCACCCCCGGCGCCGTCCGACCGACCACCGCCGGAATCACGTCGTGCACCGCCGTCATGTGCGGCGAAGCGAGTCCGAGCATCGCCGGTTGCTGTTCGGTCTCGCTGCCTCCGCTGAACACGGTGAGCGCGGGGTTCCCGGACAGCGGTCGCAGCACCGCCTCGACCTCCGCGGTCAGCAGGTCCAGGAACCGCTGATCGTCGGGCGGGTCGAACGTCGACAGCATGGCGTCCTGCCACACCATGACACCCAGTTCAGCACAGTCGTCCCAGAACGCGGCGTCCTCGTACACCGCCGTGCCCGGCACGCGGACCATGTTGAGGCCGGCCTCGACCACCCGCTCGAGGGTGGCCCGAGTCTGATCCCGGCCGCCCAGCCCCACCGGATCCACGGGCGTCCAGACGGCGCCGCGGCAGTACACGTCGACGCCGTTGACCGACAGCCGGAATCCGCCGTCGCTTTGCGCCGCGCGCACGGTGCGGAATCCGACCGCACCCAGGTCGACGACGTGCTCCCCCAGGACGATGCTCAGCGAATACGTCGCGGGGGTGCCGTGGGTGTGGGGCCACCACAACCGGACGTCGGGGACGCGCAGGTGGGCGCGGACCTGCTGCGCGCCCGGCCCGGAGCCCACGATCGTCGCGTCCACGGTGAGGTCGCCGAGCCGCACGAAGGGGGCCGGTCCGGCCGAACGATGCACGCGCACGACCAGGTCCAGCACGCCCGTGCCGTCCTCCACGGCGGTGACCACGTGAGCGTCCGACAGGACGGGCGCGGTGCGGTCGTGCAGTCGCACCGCCCGCCACGGGCCCACCGGGGCCGGCACACCACCGAAGACCGGGGCGCGGCCGAGCAGGCTCGTGCGAACCCAGCGCAGGCCCTGCGCGCTGACCAGCGACGACCGCCAGCGTCCGCGCGGTTGCCGGCGGCGCAGCGCGGCATCGAGCGACGGAAAACGGATCGCCAGCGTGACCGCGCCGGGGCGGGAGGCGAGTTCGACCGAGGCCGGCACGAACATCGACTCCGAAGACAGAATGAGGTCGTCGCCCGCCCACACCTGCGCGTACGAGGCGAGGCCGTCGAACTCGAGCCGCCATGGCCCCGGGCCGCCGCCCGACACGTCGGTGACGAACCACCAGTCGACCGCATCGGTCTTCGTCGCCCGCGCCGCCGCAGCTCCGTCGGTCGCCCGGATCGCGCCTGCCGCGGTACCCGGCACCTGCGCGGGATACCACGGGCCCGGCACCCCCTTCAGACCCGACGGATCGGTGACCGAGCCCGGTTCCGTTGCCACGCAACGCCACCGCGCGCCGGCGAGAAGATCCACTACGCGCGTCCGACCACTCGCGCCACACCGCCCACCGACCGTTCCCACGCCTCGGCCATGCCGTCGAGTTGCGCCGACGGGTCGACACTGCGTCCACGAGCGGCCCGCGCCATCTGGAACTGCACACTCTTCGCGCCCTGCGCCACCGCCCGGAAGCCTGGCGCGAACGCCGCCGCCCCGGCGAACCCGTTGCGCTCGAGGTACTCGCAGACGTCGGCGGCCAGTTCCGCGGTGGCACCGCACTGCCGCAACACCCCGAACGTCCACAGGTGAAAGGTGTCGATGCCGGCCTCGCGGATCCAGGGCACGTCGGCGACCACCCGTTCGCCGAGATCGCGCACCGGATTTCCGTCCGGCCGGGTGGCGAGATGATGGCGCAACACCGCCTCGAAGCGCGCCGGACGGTACCCCGGGTCCCCGTCGAACCGGACCTGCTCCACGTAGGGGGTGAAGGTCGCCGACCCGGTGACGTCGAGCCCGAACAACCCGCGAAAGTCGTCACCGGCCAACCGGTGATACCCGCTGTTGTGGAAATACTCGAGCACACCGGCCTCCCGGTCGATGTAGTTCGCGACGATCGTCGTCTTGGTGTGACTCTCGCGGTACCCGGTGCCCACCGTGTCCGGGAGCCAGTGCGCATCCACCTCGACGATCGACAGCATTCCCGCAGCGAGATTGTCCTGGACGTGGTCGAGGACCCGGCGCCAGACGTTCATCTCCCCCACGTCGATCCCGTACAGCGCGAACAGATCCTCCGGCTTGAACTTCAGGAACGTCCACTGCGACCCGTCGAACCGGGCGCCGAACGCGCACGCGGCGGCGGGCACCGGATCGAGCCCGAGCGAGTGGAGCACCTCCACCCACAGGTCGAGGTAGCAGTTGGTCTCGGTCCACGTCCGCTCGTCGGAGTGGATGGTGTGCGGTTCGTATCCGTCCGGCGAGATGTCGATCAGCCGGGATGTCACAGCGACATCCGGGATTTCACCGCACTCGGCCAGCGCGACGGATCCATGCCGTGGGTCCGCAGCATCGCGAGCGCGATGCGTTCCATCCCGAATCCCACGCACGCGCTGTGGGCGATGCCGCCGTCCGCGGTGGCGATGTCGAACGTGACACCGAAGTGGTCCTGATGGCAGTTGCACGAGACCACGGCGGTGCCCTCGTCGAGATCGCCGTACAGGCGCACCGTGAGCTCGGTCTTGAGGTTCTCCTCACGCTGGTTGGCGGCGAGCATGCGTCCGACCCTGCCGAAGAACGGGTCGTTGGCGATCACCGGCGTAGCGTCCAGCCACAGGTCCGACAGCACCTCGAGCCCACGCTCGATCCACGAATCACGGTGGGTCGCGGCCTGGTCCGCCGTGCCGATCTGCACGAACTCGTGCATCCGGAACGCCTGCATGCGGGCGGGATCGAACGCCGGCTCGTGCCGGAAGCAGTAGCCGTACACGTCGAGCAGCGCACCGCCGTCCGGCAACACACCCGTGAACATCGGGTACGCGGGGTGGCACGCCGCCGACACCAGCATCGTGTCGGTCGGTTCGAGCCACTTGTCCCAGCTCTCGCCGTCGGCTCGCGCCGCCAGCAGTTGGGCGTGCTCGGCGTTGGTGCCGGTGAACGTGTTGATCGCGCCGGTCAGGTCGGGGAACGACGCGATGTAGTCGGTGCGCTCGAAACTGGTGCGCGGGAACACCGGAGGAAACCGGAATCGGGCCGCGGACGCGCCCGGCCCTGCCGCGCGCACGACCGCGTCGATGCCGTCGACGATGTCCTCGAACAACCCCGACCGTCCGTAGAGGCCGGCGACGGACGTGTCCACCAGGAGTCCGGCGTCCAGCAGTTCCGCCCGGAAGGCACGCCGGGCCCGCTCGAGTTCGCTCGTCTCTTCCCGTTCCACTGCTGTATCCGTACTCATATCGTCCCCCGGTATGCCGTGGCCATCTGCGCCGAGTTGGCCATGATTCGATCGTTGTTGACCATGACGGCCGCTCCGTGCGCATCGCGCAGGTGCCGGCCGAGCGAGTACTCCGTGTCTTCCCGGTAACCGGCGATCCCGCAGATCAGCAGGGCTCTGCCGACCAGGTCGACGGCCAGGGTCGACGCCGTCACCTTCAGGTTGTTCATCGCCAGCGAATAGCCCACTCCACCCGCGACTTCGGCCTCCGGCGAACCGGCGGGCGCCGCATCGGCGTCGTCGAACCGGCGGGCCGCCGCGAACACGACATCCGAGAACTGCTGGTGCACAGCGGCCGCCTCGGCGAGACGCGACGCCGCGGGTGAGGCCACGCCCGGCTGCTTACGCGCTGCCGCTCGCACGTACCGCCGCGCCTTCTCCACCGCCGCGTCGGCGATGCCGAGCCACACGGCCGACCACACCGAGTGCGACACCGGGAGCATCGTCGCCGCCGAGATCTCCGCGTAGGAGTCGGCGACGACGAGATCGGGGGTGGTGGTGGCACGCAGCACGAAACCGGGACTGCAGGTTCCGCGCAGTCCCAGCGTGTTCCAGTCACCGGTGCGCTCGAGCGTCACGTCGGCACGCCGGCAGACGACGAGCACCTGGTCGCTCGGCGGGCTGTCGGGGGTGCGCCGCGCGGTCGCGAGGATCGCATCGGCGTACTCGCCGTAGGAGATCACGGGGGCATTCTTGACCAGCGACACCACCCCGCCGGACTGCTCCACCGCGCACGTGCTGCGCCGGACGTCGCCCCCGATGCCCAGTTCCGTCGTCGCCGATGCCAGCAGGAACTGCCCGGCGACCACGTCACGCAGGAAGGCGGTGACACCGTCGCCACCCGGATGTCGTACGAGCGAGAGGATCTGGGTCTGGTGCATCGCGAACACCATCGCCGTCGCGGCGCAATGGCGCCCGAGAGTCCGGGCGATCGTGCACAGTTCGCGAAGCGTCGCGCCTTCGCCACCCAGTTCCGGGGGAACGGCACACGAGAGCAACCGCTGGTCCCGGAGTGCGTCGATCGCTTCCTGCGGGAAACGCGCGTCCCGATCGACGTCGACGGCCCAGCTCGCGGCCACCTCGGCCACGACCCTCTCGGCCCGCGCCGCCGGTCCCCACGACTGCGCGGACTCGATCCCGGCGTCGCTCACCTGAGCGATGCTCATGCCACTCCGAGTTCGACGAGTGCGCCCCGAATGGAATCCACACTCGCGAACGTGCTCTTGCGCAGCAGCTCGTCCGGGAACTCGATGTCGAACGAATCCTCCAGCGCCAGCATGACGTTGACGCTCGCGTGCGACGTCAAACCCAGTTCGTAGAGATCGGCTCCGACGGCGATGCTCGCGGCATCGACGGACAGCCGGGCGTGGTCGCCGAGAACCTTGCGGATGGTCTGCTCGCTCATGGGTGGCGTTCTCCTTGGTGATGGGGTGGGGTGCCGAGCCGGGACGCGGTGACCATCGCGATCGCGACGTCGGCCTCGTGCGAGATCGAGACGTCGAATCCGCCGAGCGCTTGCCGCTCGGCGAGGGCCGATGCGTTGCCGGACAGGCGCACTCCGCATCCGCCCCAGCTCTCGCGCCGGATCTCGATGGACTGCCACGGCAAGGCGACGTCCCCGGGTCGCAACACCTTGACCACGGCCTCCTTGGCCGCGAACCGGGCAGCCAGCCGTTGGGCCCGCGCAGGACCCTCGCAGGTTTCCAGTTCGTGGGGTGTGAAGATTCTCGTCAGGTAGCGGTCGCCGAACCGCTCGACGCTGCTTCTCACGTGCCCCACCGTCATCACGTCGCACCCGATACGGGACTCGGGGATCGACAAGACAGAACCACCAGACATCGATCCCCCTGCTCCAGTCTTCGACAGTCCCACGTTCTGCACCGGAAGCCGCGCTCAGCGACTCTCCAGCAAACCCTTCGGAAAGTTACCGCACACCGGCAATTCAAGACAAGAGGTACTGCGGTGTGGGCATAAACATACCCTGAGTCTGTAACGGTGTCCTGGCAACGCGATCAAGCAGCAAATCCGACGCACGCGATTCGTCTGGAACTCACCGACACGCCGGGCTCGTAGTCGAGCTACAACCCGACCTCGATGGCTCCGGCCGCCAGCAACGTGCCGATCTTCTCCGCCGAGACCGGCCGGCTGAACAGGAAGCCCTGCGCCCGATGGCATCCCATGTCGAGAAGTTGCCGGGCCGACTCGACGTTCTCGACGCCCTCCGCGACCAACTCCAGGCCGAACGATTCGGCGAGCCCGATGATGGACTTCACGATCGCCCGATCCTCGGGGTTGGTGTCCAGGTTCATCACGAAGCCTTTGTCGATCTTCAGCGTCCCCACCGGCAGCGCCTTGAGGTGGCTGAGGGAGCTGAACCCGGTGCCGAAGTCGTCGATCGCGACCTCCACGTCCATCGCGTGCAAACCTTCGAGCGCTTCACGCGTCCAGGTCAGATCACTGAGCACTGCGTTCTCGGTGATCTCCAGGCACAGCGCGCCCTTCCGAAGGTCGAATTCCGTCAACGCACTGGCAACGACGTCGAGGAAGTCCAGACCGGCCAACTGTCCCGGCGAGACGTTGACGCGCAGATCCAGATCCAGCTCGGGTACCTGCGACCGCCAGTCGGCCCACTGCCGGCAGGCCTTCCGGATCACCCAGCGCCCGAGCTCTCCGGCCACATTCGTCGCCTCGGCGACGTCGATGAACGACGCCGGCTGCAGCAACCCGAGCAGCGGGTGATTCCACCGCACCAGGGCCTCCACGCCGATGATCCGACCGGTCCGCAGGTCGACCTCGGGCTGGTACTCGAGGAACAGCGACTCGTCCGCGATGGCCGCACGCAGACTGAGCTCGATCACGTTGCGTTTCTCGCTCTCCTCCTGCATCTCGTCGGTGAACACGCTGATCGCATTACCGCCCTTGGTCTTCGCAACCATGACGGCCTGGTCGGCCTGGCTGAGGAGCGAACTGGTGGTGGCCTTGCCCGGAATTCCGGCCGCGACGCCGATACTGACACTGCGGCTGACCACCTCGCGGCCGAGACGCACCCGTTCGGTGACGACGTCGCGGATGTGCTGCGCCCGCACCTCCGCCTCCTCCAGGCCCACCGACCCGCCGAGCACGAGCACGAATTCGTCGCCGCCCAGCCGGGAGACGAGGTCGTCGGTCTCGCTGGTCGATCTGAGCCGGTCCGCGATCGTCGAGATGAACCCGTCACCGGCTCCGTGACCGAAGAAGTCGTTGAGAGGCTTCAACCGGTCCAGGTCGAGGAACAGGATCGCGACCGACCCGGCTTCGGACTCGGCGAGGCGAGTGTCCAGGTGGTGGTAGAGTGCGCGCCGGTTGCTGAGACCGGTGAGGGAATCGTGGTCGGCCGAGTAGCGCAACTGCTCCTCGACGACGATGCGCGCCTGGACCTGGGCGAGCAGGGCGGCGATCGCCTTGAGGACGTCGACCTCCGGGGGCGTCCAGTCGCGGTCGCCGAACTTGATGAATCCGAGCGTGCCCGTCGTCGTGTCACCGGACAGCAGTGGAACGGCTGCGAGCGACACCTGCGGCACCCCGGACGCCTCGCGGACCCGCTCGTTGTAATCCGGACCGGACACCTCCGGACGGAAGATGGCCACTTCCTTCTGGTGCTCGATCTGGGCGAACGTCGAGTCGGCGTCCTTGAAGTAGACGACGCCGAGCGGGTCGGGGTCGGGGATGAATGGTCGGAGCGGGTATTCGGCGACCAGGACCGTCGCCGCGATCTCGTGGTCGGTGAACCGGAGGAAGCTGGTGTCGACCTCGAAGTGCTCCACGAGATCCTGCAGCACGCGGGTGGCCACGGGCTTGAACGAGACCGCATCGACAGGCGTGAGCCGGGACGCCACGGTTGTCACCAGGGTCTCGAGCTTTTCGGTTTGCTTCTCGGTGTTCACGGGCCCTCCTGTCGTTACGATATCCGCCTGCGAAGCCGGTCGGCGAGGCGCTCGCTCCGAACCGACGGGCCAGGCGCGTGGCTGAGCCGTAACACCATGGCGAGCGCTTCACCTGCCTTCGCGCCGACGACGTCGAACAGTTCCTCCCGCAGCCTCTCCAATGGTGCCGCATACCGTGGTGAGAGTTGTTCGAGTTCCGCACTTTCCACACCGTAGAGAAACACCGGCGAAATCGGTTGAACGGCGAGCCCGAGAGCCTGGGCGTGGATCCACACGCTCTCGGTCGCCTCACCGCCGCGCACGTAGTCCCGAGGGGTGCTGCCCGGAATGGCGACGACCGCGACAGCCGAGCTCGACGCCACACGGTCCGCGGTCGACTTGCCCAGCGCGCGTCCCGCGTCCAGTTCGCCGAGTCGTTCCATGACGTCGGGTCTTCGCAGCAGCGCGAGGGTCGACAGTTCCGCCGAATCAAGTTCCAGTGCGCGAACGTCGATGCCGGTCTCGACCGAATCCAGCGGCGGCCACCGCAACTCGCCGATCATTTCGCGGTGCAGGGTCGGTGTGAGGAATCGGATGCGGTCCGACTCCGCGAGAATCGCTCCGATCGTCGCGATGTCGTCCCGGTCGGTCACCAGGCAGAGGCGTGCGCCCTCGCGCGAGGCCGCCTCCGCGAGAAGTCCCGCCTGCGTGTCGTCCAAGGGCCGGGGCACGCCCGGCCTGCGATTGGTGGTCCGGTCGAGCATGTGCTCGTAGCGGTCGGTGAGTTCGCGGGCGTTCCCGCTGCCGAACGTCATCGTGGCGACGGGAAGTCCTTCGTCGCCGTCGTGGACCGTCACGGCGCCGAGCAGTCCGGCGGCCGACGCGGCGATCCGGGCGTTGTGCAGCGCGGCGCCGACGGCGACACAACTGCCGCGGTACCCGACGTCCATCGCTGTCGTGTGCTCCGGGGCCACGGAGATGGTCAGCCCCGCGTCATCCGCCGCTATCGTCCACGGCTGGACGTTGCCGCCGGACGGCGCGCGGGCTGCGGCATGCACGACGGCGTCGACGGCGTCGTGCGAGACCGGTGCGGGCACCGCACGATCCGCGGGCTCCTCCGGCAGATCGTGCGGTCTCGGCGGATCGGTGAGGGCATCGAGATGCTGGTCCAGATCCATGCGGCACCGACCTGGTGCGAGCGGCTGTCCGAGCCCGATGCGCCGCACCGCCGCCGCGACCTGCGCACCGCCGAGCAGCACCTCGCCCCCGAGCTGAGGCCAGGTGGAGATGGTTTCGTCCACTTCCACCAACGACGCGGCCATCGTCGCCGACAGCTCACCGGCGTCGAGAATCCGAAGGACGAGCGGAATCTTGTCCCGCGAGCCGAGCCCCGCCAGCGACTCCACGTCGACGTCACCGATTACTCCGTGGAAGACGGGCCGGTCGGGTTCGAGGTCGAATCGCTCGACGTCCAGCAGACCCCGGTCACTGGTCGCCATCAGCACCGGCAATCCCCTTCGCCTGGCCTCCCGTCGCAGGGACACCTTGACGTCGAGGGAGTCGCATTCGTCGATCACCACGTCCGTGCCGTCCAGGAATTCGGCCACCGACTCGACGTCGAGACCGTCCTCCCACAACGTCACAGTGACGTAGGGGTCGATCTCCGCGATACGGCGGGCGGCGACCACGGCCTTGTTCACGCCGAGGTCGAGAACGGTGCCGGGAACCCGGTTCAAGTTGGACAGTTCGAGGGTGTCGAAGTCCGCGAGCCGCAGGCCGCCACACGCACCTTCCAGCGTAAGAGCCAACGCGACCGCGTGACCGACGCTCAGTCCGACGATCCCCACGGTCACGTTCCTGAGGCGTTCCTGTTCCTGCGCGGTGATCTTGTTCCGATTCCGGTCCAGCCGCAGCAACCGGAACGATGCGGGTCCGAGCAGACGCACCACGGTCCGTCGCCACGAGTAGTACGCCCACACCGGAGCCTCGTCCAGCGCACCAGGTCCCGGTGTGGGGACGAGGGAACGGAGGCTCTCGATCTGTTGGTCGAGCCGATCGACGAAGACCACCGCGGGGTCGCGGCGGAGACGGTCCAGTACCGCCGCGTCCCCGGAGTGGCCCTCGTCGAGCAGCAGTGCGGTGTACTCACCGTGGGTTTCGGTCACGAGACGCTCCGCATCGGCCGGACGACGTTTCCTCCCGTCCCCGTCGCGATGCCTGCCGACGGCGTCGGTCGGGACGTCGTGAGTAACAGTTGGGCCAGCTGCATGGATTCGGCGCGGCCCCTGCGCCTACTCCGATCCCACCACATCAGCCGGGTCTCGTAGCGGTCATCCGGATAGGGCACGGGAGCAATGTGGTCGGCCACCACGCCACCGGTGGTTCGCCACGTGTCCAGGACGTGGGACCCGGCGGTCGCGAGCATGAACTGGACGTCGAGCAGATCCATCGAGAAGGTGGCGATGCGACCCAGTGCGCCGACGAGTTCACCTCGCCGTGCGGCCGCGTCCGCCACCCATGCGCCCTTCGCTTCCACGACACCGAACGGCAGCCGGTCCTCGATCATCCGGCGGACGGCGGGAGCTCCGGGATCCGTTCCCCATTCCGTGATCGCATGCGCCTGATCAGCGACAAGATATGGCCCCTGGGCGCGGACGCCGGCTGCGACAGAACCGTTCGGATCGATGGCGACGAAGAACAGTGCGGTGGTGTCGCCGGCCTGAATCCGGCGGTACTCGAGCGCCTTCTCGGCGCCGTACTTGCGATAGCCCGCGAGTGCTCCCTCGAGATACTCTTCCCAGAGCGTCGGCTCGTCGGAGGGCCGGGCGACAACGAAGCGACACTCCGACCGCGGATCCCACACACTCAGAGTTCGATCGAGTATGGTCTCCGTCGACCGTACGTCTATCTGCGGATTCGTCAGCTGTTCAACAGACATTGGTATTCCCATCGGGCGTCGGTGCGGCAATTCCGGGGACTCACGGGTTACGTAAAGACCCCAAGAACTGGACACACGAACACCCGGTCACAGCCCCGCGGCTACCTATTTTCCGCGTTTACTCCGGATTTGTCACCTGTGATGCCACTAATGGGCCCAAAAACAAACTTCAGGTCGGTAATTTCCGCCTGCAATTAGGTGAGGGAAATGAACAGCTCGACGCTGCTCGGTGCGCGGAAGACCTCGATCTCCTCCGCGTAGGCTCGCTCGATGCGCCCTTCCTTCTCGGCCAGCTCGGCCTGAATCCACACGTCCTCGATCGGGTCGGACGATCGCCCGTCGGGTGTGAACTTGGCGAAATACCCGGACGGGACACGCACCAGGACGTCGCCGATCTCGAGATGATCGAGGTCGATACAGCGGTATCCGATCACCGCAGTCCACCCGAGATCGGGGACCGCGACGTAGACGGTGGTCAGTTCCTCGACACCTCGCTGCTGGACACGCTCACGCGTGAACTTCATCAGGTCGGTGGCGTGCGCCGAGGGACCCAGTTCGATACGCGGGAGAATGAGTCCCCCGAAGTCGGCGGACTCACGCTTGACGATCTCGAAACTCATTGCTGCCCCTGCCTGGTGGCGGGTGGCACTATCGCCACGTACAGATCGATGCCGAATGCGTGCGGATAGAACTCGAAATCGCCGGTGTAGGACCGCTGAATTTGATGCGATTCCTCCGCGTCACGAATCTGCCCCCAGAGGGCGTCGAAGAGATCGGGAAACGTTCCGACCGAGGAGAATTTGGCATACGTCCCCGCAGGTATCCGCGACACCAGGTGCCCGCGTCCGACCTGGTCGATGGTGGAGCACTCGTAGCCCACGATTTGCGTGTAGTACGAATTGATCTCGGGCGCGTGGTCGACATAAGCGGACGCCAGAGGCCGATCCACGTTCTGCGCGAGAAGAGTCGACCACGTCTTTTCGAGAGCCTTGTCGCGGGCTTCTCCGAGCGCCCGCTTGGGGCTACGGACGGCCAGTCCAGCGACCAGAGTCTCTTCGCGTTCGACAATGACGAACGGCATCGGGCACCCTCCGATGTCATCGGCTCATTGGGTTTGCAATGGCAGTTATCTTTCGACCACCCGGTAATTCAGGGGACGAGATTTCACAATACATCCTTCGGTAACCGGAGACGGGGTCATTGGTGTCGCAAAGCGCAGCGTCGAACTGGGCAAACCCTGACCGTGCCGTCGCATTCCATTCAACTCGGGTCCGAAACAGTTTTGTCTGGCAAAGTACATACTCAAAGTCTTTTTTAAGGGATTTTCTTAGATTCAAGGTGTGTTAACACGAAGCGTCGACTTCAGACCGTCATACACCTAACAATGTGGCGTCGATCGAGCAGTTATCGCGGAAACCTCTTCCGCGGAGGCGGTTTTCTAGCGCAGAAGACGCCGCGAGGCGAACTGCCTGAAATACACCAGCTTCGACGGCTCGACAAGCCCGGGAAGAATGAAGTACCAGACCCGCTCCATGCGGCGCGGAAGATCGTCGAAGGCGCCGGTCGCGGTCGCGACCACATGCGCTCCCAGCAACGACCCGAGCAGAAAGGTGGAAAGCGTCCCCGTGGAGACGTCGTCCTCCGCGAGAATATCGCCCTCCTCGACCGCACGTGCGACGAGTCGTTCGAAACCCTGCTGCCACGAGGCCACCACGTTGCCGTGCGTCCCTTGATAGTCACCGATCTCGTGCTGCAGTCGCAACATCGCCGCGACGATCGGATCGGAACTCGCCGCCTCGATCGCCACGTAGGACAGAGCGACGAGCGCTTCCAGCGCCGGCGTCGGCCCGTCACTGACGGACGTCATTCCGGCCGTGAGCCGGATCTGGCCCTCGTCGATGACACCGCGGGCCAGGTCTTCCTTCGAACTGAAGTGGAAGTACAACGCACCTTTGGTCACACGGACTGCTCGATGATCTCGTTGAGACCCGCGTTGGCGTACCCGAGGCGCAAAAATACGTCGGCCGCCGCCATCAGGACCGACGCCCGAGTTACCTCTGCTCGAACCTGTCTCGCCATCGACTGCCTCCCGAACAACCCCCCCGACGGGGCGCGCAAACTCCAGCGAACCCTAGCACTTGACAGGCGCAGCCCTAGTGAAGTTGAACCGCGAGTCGGAAAACGAGAACACGTTCACTGAGGTGTCGTGCGGGGCCGATCGGTGCCCAACTGGGGATCCGCCTCGAGATTGGTCAACCCGTTCCAGCACAGGTTGACCAGATGCGCGGCGACGACTTCCTTCGGAGGCGTCCGCTCGTCCAGCCACCACGTCGCGGTGGTGGACACCATACCGACCAGCGCCTGCGCGTAGAGCAGGGCCAAATCGGGATTGAAGCCACGCCGCGAAAAATCGCCGGCGAGGATGTGCCCGACCTGACCGATCGCCTCGTTGAGCAGGCTCGAATACGTTCCGTCCGGTGCCGCCACCGGAGAGTCGCGGACGAGGATGCGGAATCCGTCGGTGTGCTCCTCCACATAGGTCAGCAGCGCCAGCGCGACCCGCTCGACCCGGACCCGGGAGCGGTTCTGCTTCAGCGACGACGTCACCATCTCCAGCAGCCTCGACATCTCCCGATCCACGACCACGGCATAGAGGCCCTCTTTGCCGCCGAAATGTTCGTAGACGACGGGCTTGGAGACGTGCGCCCGCTGTGCGATCTCCTCGATCGACGTCGCCTCGTAGCCTCGCTCGGCGAACAGCGCACGACCGATCTCGATCAACTGCTCCCGGCGTTGCGTACCGGTCATCCGGGTGCGGACCGCCCTCTCGGGGGTCGCGTCCACGTCCGTGGGTCGGGGCACCGAGGCACCATCCTTTCCTGACACTCGCGACGACCAAGCGCCGCGGGCAGCGTCGAAACACTGCAGGTAGCACCCACTCTATCGGGGCGTTCGGGACAAATTTCCGCAGCGGTTCGACGGGCGGCGGGTCGGCATGCGAGGATTCTCTCGCGCAAACGGGCGTGACACCCCGTGTGTGTGGCAATCCGCCGTAGTGTAATGGCAGCACCTCTGATTTTGGTTCAGATAGTTCAGGTTCGAGTCCTGGCGGCGGAGCGGAGCCTGCGGAGCGAATTCCTGCAGGTGGAGCTGTCGAGAACAGCAAGAGCAGAACGACCCAGAGGGAGCTTCATGCCAGTGCAGACCGCCGTGGTCGTCCTCGCCGCCGGCGCGGGAACTCGGATGCGGTCGAAGACCCCCAAGGTGTTGCACGCACTGGGCGGACGCACGATGCTGGCGCATTCCCTGCACGCCGCCGCGGAGATCGATCCGACGCACCTCGTCACCGTCGTCGGGCACGACAAGGAACGCGTCGGGGTCGCCGTCAGCGCCCTCGAGACCGAACTTGGCCGCCCGATCGCGGTCGCCGTCCAGGAAGAGCAGAACGGCACCGGGCACGCCGTCGAATGCGGCCTGTCCGCTCTGCCCGCCGACTTCCGCGGGACCGTGCTGGTCACCGCCGCGGACGTCCCGCTCCTCGACGGCCACACCCTGCACGCTCTCGTCGACGAGCACCGCAGCGAACCCACCCCCGCGGCGGTCACGGTCCTGACGTTCACCGCTCCCGAGCCCCGCGGCTACGGGCGGATCGTGCGCCAACCCCACGACGGTGAGATCGCCGAGATCGTGGAAGAGGCCGACGCCACCGAGGAGCAGGCGGCCATCACCGAGGTCAACGCCGGCGTGTACGCGTTCGACGCCGAGTTCCTGCGCTCCGCGCTCGGGCAGCTCAATGCGAACAACGCGCAGGGCGAGCTGTACCTGACCGACGTCGTCAAGATCGCCCGCGAGGCCGGCGCACCCGTCTTCGCAGCCCACCTGTCCGACTCCGCGAAGGTCGCAGGCGCCAACGATCGCGTCCAGCTGTCGAAGCTGGCCGCCGAACTCAACCGCCGCACCGTCGAGAACTGGATGCGGGCCGGAGTCACCGTCGTCGATCCGTCGACCACCTGGATCGACGTCGGCGTCACGCTCGCTCGCGACGTCACCATCCATCCGGGAGTGCAACTGCTCGGCACCACCGCCGTCGGCGAGGACGCCGTGATCGGTCCCGACACCACCCTCACCGACGTGACGGTCGGCGAAGGCGCCAGCGTGGTGCGCACCCACGGCTCGGAATCGACGATCGGCGCAGGCGCCACCGTCGGCCCGTTCTCCTACCTACGTCCCGGCACCGTCCTCGGTGCGTCCGGCAAGCTCGGCGCATTCGTCGAGACGAAGAACGCCGACATCGGGGCGCACTCCAAAGTTCCTCACCTGACCTACGTGGGCGACGCCACGATCGGCGAGCACAGCAACATCGGTGCGTCGAGCGTGTTCGTCAATTACGACGGCGTCGCCAAGAGCCGTACGGTGGTGGGGTCACACGTCCGGACCGGGTCGGACACCATGTTCGTCGCTCCGGTACAGGTCGGTGACGGTGCTTACACCGGCGCCGGCACGGTGCTGCGTTTCGACGTACCACCGGGGGCACTCGCGGTCTCCGGCGGGAAGCAGCGCAATATTGACGGCTGGGTGCAACGAAATCGGCCCGGTACCGCCGCCGCCGAGGCGGCAGCCGCCGCGGGACTGCACCACAGTTCAGATCTGCACGAAACCGAGAAGCAAGATTTAAAGGATGGCATAGAGCAGTGACCGCGAATTGGATCGACAACCAGAAGAACCTCATGCTTTTTTCTGGTCGCGCGCATCCGGAGCTGGCCGAACAGGTAGCGAAGGAACTCGACGTGCGGGTCACCCCGCAGACTGCCCGTGACTTCGCGAACGGCGAGATCTTCGTCCGTTTCGAGGAGTCGGTCCGCGGCTCCGACGCCTTCGTGCTGCAGAGCCACCCGGCCCCGCTGAACACGTGGGTGATGGAACAGCTGATCATGATCGACGCACTCAAGCGCGGATCGGCCAAGCGCATCACCGCGGTCCTGCCGTTCTACCCGTACGCACGCCAGGACAAGAAGCACCGCGGCCGTGAGCCCATCTCGGCTCGCCTGATCGCCGACCTCCTCAAGACGGCAGGCGCCGACCGCATCATCACGGTCGACCTCCACACCGACCAGATCCAGGGCTTCTTCGACGGCCCCGTCGACCACATGCACGCCCAGGGTCAGCTCGCCGAGTACATCCGCGGCAACTACGGCACCGAGAACATCGCCGTCGTCTCCCCCGACTCCGGTCGCGTCCGGGTCGCCGAGAAGTGGGCCGACACCCTCGGTGGCGCGCCGCTGGCATTCATCCACAAGACACGCGACCCGCTGGTGCCCAACCAGGTGAAGTCCAACCGCGTCGTCGGTGACGTCGAAGGCCACACCTGCATCCTGATCGACGACATGATCGACACCGGTGGAACCATCGCCGGCGCCGTGAAGATCCTCAAGGAGGCCGGCGCGGGCGACGTGATCATCGCCGCCACCCACGGTGTCCTGTCCGATCCGGCGGCCGAGCGTCTCGCCGCGTGTGGTGCCAAGGAAGTCATCGTCACCAACACCCTGCCGATCGACGAGTCGAAGAAGTTCCCGACTCTCACGGTTCTGTCCATCGCGCCGCTGCTGGCTCGCACCATCAAGGAAGTTTTCGAGAACGGCTCGGTCACGTCGCTGTTCAACGGCAACGCCTAGGCGCTTCGCACCCGTGCGCCTTTTTGGTAGCTGAAGCGACCAGAAAGGCGCACGGGCGTAGCCTTTCCCTGTGTTCACCGGGATCCCCACCGCTGCTCTCGACTTCTACGAGGACCTCGAGGCAGACAACAGTAAGAGCTTCTGGACCGCGCACAAATCCGTCTATGACGACTCCGTGCGCGCACCCATGACCGCCCTGCTCGCGGAACTCGAATCGGAGTTCGGCGCGGGCAAGGTGTTTCGCCCCTACCGCGACGTCCGGTTCTCGAAGGACAAGACGCCTTACAAGACCCATCAGGGTGGATTCGTCGAAACTCGCCCCGGCGTGGGCTACTACGTGCAGATCGATGCCGCCGGGCTGTTCGTGGCGGGTGGCTTCTACTCGCATACCCCGCTGCAGGTCGGGCGTTTCCGTGACGCCGTCGACGACGACCGCAAGGGCCGCGAACTCGTCCGGCTCGTGAAGAAGGTCCGGTCGGCGGGATTCGAGATCGGCGGCGACACACTCAAGACCCGCCCTCGCGGCGTCGCCGAGGACCACCCGCGACTCGACCTGATGCGTCACAAGTCGCTCACGGCCAGCCGGACCTACCTCTCCCCCGACTGGATCGAAACTCCCCGCGCCGCTGACGAAGTGCGCACCGCCTGGCGTTCGATGCGGCCGCTCGTAGAGTGGTTGACCACCGTCATCGGTGCCGGAGAATGAAACTTACCGGTCGGGAAAACAGGTGTGGCACACAGCGTTTGCGGAGCAGTTTGCGCGCCTCGGCATGATCTTCGTCACGCTCGGCCGCAGAACCGCAGGTCGTACTTACGGCGATGTGACTCGCACGCCCGAATTCCCCTACTGTGGCTCGTCGTGATCGACGCGCAGACTCTCTCCGGCCCTATCGATATCGCTGCAATTCGAAACGTCCGGCGTTGGTCGCCGGGGGCGTGCGTGTGGTGCGGAGACGACAACGCCGTCGAGATGTTCCGTAACGAACCTCGCTGTGGCACTTGCCGCGAGAAGGAATCGGTCATCGACGAGGCCCGCCGCTTCCTGGGCATGTACGGTCTGCGTCCGCTCGGCGGAACGTTGCAGTCGGACGACGACGAGGAGCGTGAGCACCGGGTCAACGCCCGCGATGCCCGCCGCGAACTCAACGAGATGAAGCTCGCGGAACTCCCGGACCCGGCCGCGGTGCGCAAGGCCCTTCGTCCCCGGGCGGCCAGTGTGGTGTCGGAGCCGCGCAGCACCGCTCATTCCGGAACGTCGTCTGCCGCCGCGTCGACCCGCCCGAGTGCGTCCCGCACGTCGGCCACCCCGCCGGTGGCACCGGTGCGCACCGATGTCGTCGACGTCGCCGCACTCGAATCGCGTGTCACGGGCTTGCTGGATCAGCTCTCGGCCATCGACGCCCAGATGAACCTGATCGGTGAGCCCGCCGGCCTCGCCGCGCGTGCTCGAATCAGCGATCTCGAGAAGCAGCGCGCCACGGTGCTCCGCACCCTCGCGGCTCTGGAGAAGGCCCGGATCGCAGCCGGCCAGTAGGCCATACTTTTCGGGCTGCGGCCGGGTGATACTCTCGCCCTTCATGCAGCCCGCCTCCTCACCCACCGCGCTCGTCATCGACGCGAAGAAGCCGCCGATGGGCCCGATGCTGGTGACCCCCAATGCCCGCATCAATGGCCATCCCGTGCCGCTTCGGTGGGGACACAACGAAATTCCGGCACCGCCGGGCGTGCACCACATCCAGATCTCGGTCCCGTGGATCTGGGAGCAGGGCAGGGCGCAGATCACCGTCGACAACCGGTACCACCCGGCTCCCCCGGTGTACTACGCGTCGCCGTTCAGCAGTTTCAGCAAGGGCGCCATCGACCATCGGCCGGTGAAGAATCCCGGGCTGCTCGGGTTGCTGCTCATCCTCACCCCGGTACTCGTGCTGGTCCTCGCTGTCGTGGCATTCGCCCTGTTCGGCTAGAGAGGTCACAGCCGCACCATTGACACAATGGTCAATGTGTCTCACCATCGATACATGACCGCACATGTGTCGAGTGTCTCGTTCGTGCCGAGGTCCGGACAGTCGTGGCGCGCCCCGTGGCCGATGTACGCAGGCCTGCGCGACCACGACCCCGTCCATCACGTCGTCCCCGAGGGCGCACCCGGCGACGACTACTGGGTGTTGTCCCGGCACGCCGACGTCTACGCGGCGGCCAGGGACGCCGAGACCTTCTCCTCCGCAGCCGGCCTCACCACGACATACGGCGAGCTGGAGAAGATCGGCCTGCAGGACAATCCGCCGCTGGTGATGCTCGACCCGCCCGACCACACCGCGTTCCGCCGTCAAGTGTCGAAGGGATTCACCCCTCGGCAGGTCACCGCCGTCGAGCCGGACGTCCGGGCGTTCGTGGTGGAGCGCATCGAACGACTGCGGGAGGCAGGTGAGGGCGATGTGGTGAAGGAACTGTTCAAGCCGCTGCCGAGCATGGTCGTCGCCCACTACCTCGGTGTCCCCGACGAGGACCGGGCGCAGTTCGACGGGTGGACCGAGGCCATCGTCGCGGCCAATGCGCAGGGCGACACGCTGCAGGCGACGGGTGCGGTCACCGAACTGATGGGCTACTTCACCGGACTGATCGAGCGGCGGCGCACCGACCCCGGAGACGACACGATCTCGCACCTCGTCGCGGGCGGGATGGGAGCCGACGGCGACATCACCGGCCTGCTCTCCATCCTCGGTTTCGCGTTCACGATGGTCACCGGCGGCAACGACACCACCACCGGGATGCTCGGCGGCGCAGTCCAGTTGCTCACCGAACACCGGGATCAGCGCCGCGATCTGATCGAACATCCGGAGCTCGTCGGCGAAGCCGTCGAAGAATTGCTCCGGCTCACCGCCCCCGTCCAGGGCCTCGCCCGCACGGTGACCCGCGACGTCGAGATCGACGGCACCGTCGTTCCCGAGGGACGGAAGGTACTCCTGCTGTACGGCTCCGCGAACCGCGATCCGCGCCGGTTCGGACCGGATTCCGAGGTCCTGGACGTGCGTCGCAGTCCGAAGCAGATCCTCACGTTCAGCCACGGGGCCCACCACTGCCTGGGTGCGGCCGCGGCACGGATGCAGGCGCGGATCGCGCTCGAGGAACTGCTGGCCCGGTGCCCCGACTTCACCGTCGACATCGACGCCGTCGTCTACGCGGACGGCAATTACGTGCGCCGCCCGACGAGCGTTCCGTTCCGGGTGCGCGAAGCATGACCGCCGACTGGATGCGGGACGAGCGCCCCCGCCTCGCCGCCGAGCGAATCCTCGACGTCGCGGCCCAGCTGTACGTCGAGAACGGCATCGCCGCCGTCGGTATGGCCGAGGTCGCCCGGGCGGCCGGATGTTCCCGGGCCACGCTGTACCGCTACTTCGACAGCAGGCAGTCGTTGCAGCTGGCGTTCGTTCACCGCGAGGCCCGGCGCATCGGCGCGCTGGTCGCGGAGGAGGTGTCCGCGGCCGGCGACCCGAAGGACGTGATCGTGGAGGCGATGCTGGCCGCGATCCGGCTGGTGCGCGCCGACCCGATTCTGGCCGCCTGGTTCCAGCTCGGCGACTCCGGCCTCGCCGCGCAGATCGCGCACTCGTCGGACGTCATCGAATCGCTGGGCACCGCCTTCCTGGGGCAGGCGGGGTTCTCCGGAGAGGAGACGTCCCGGAAGGCACGGTGGCTCGTCCGGATCATCGTCTCTCTGCTCACCGTCCCGGGCGTCGACGACACCGACGAACGCACGATGCTCGAGCAGTTCGTCGCGCCGGCACTCGCCGAGCACGACTCCGGACGCGCCTGACACCTGCCACCGCCCGGACGAACGGGACGCTCGTTCGATCTGACACAACGAGCGTCCCGTTCGTCCGGGGAAGGTCCGGGGAAGCAACGTCAGCGCACCGCGCCCGCGTGCTCGTCGGCATCGACCTCGAGAGTCGTCTTCCGGTCGGACTCACCGATCCGCGCGAAGACGAGCGGCTTGCGGAGCCGCAGGTAGCAGTACAGGGCGATGTAGCCGAGCACGGTCGCGAAGAAGATCCACGCGACCACACCTCGCGCTCCGGACGGGAACGGGTTGAAGCTGTACCAGTACACGAGCACGGACCCGATCGCGGCGAGGACGGTCGCCAGTCCGATACCCAGGCGCAGCGACCGCGACCGGATCGCGCAGTAGCCGGCCGCCAGTGCTGTGAGTCCGTAGGCGGCGATCAGCATGTAGCCGGCGTACGTCCCGAGCAGGCCGTACGACGTCTCCGCCGCGGTCACCACCACGCCGAGGAGCCCGGCCACCAGGTAGATGACGCCGAGGGTGGTCACCGCACCGACGGGAGTTCCGTGGCGGGCGCTGACCTTGCCGAGGCGAGCGGGCAGCAGACCGTCGCGGGCCAGGGTGTACACGGTCCGGCTGGTGCCTGCCATGACTCCGAGAGTGGATCCGAAGAAGCTGATGGCGACACCGATGTCGATCAGGTAGCCGAGCCATCCGACGCCGTTGTGCTCGGCCAGGGTGTCGAGGGGTGCGTTCATGTTGTCGATCGGCAACCCGCGGAAGCCGAGCACGATGATGTAGGTGGCGACGATGTAGAGCACCCCGCAGGCCAGGACCGACCCGACAACGGCGAAGCTGATGGCCCGCTTGGGATGACGCGCCTCCCGACCCAAGGTGGCGGCGTGGTCGAATCCGGCGAGGGAGAACACGGAGAAGCCCGCGGTCGCGAGTATCGCTGTGGCACTGAAGCCGTGGAAGTCGAACTGCCTGCTGTCGATCGGACCGGTGTCCGAATTCGCGAGGACCACGATCAGGAGCACGACGATCACTGCCACCGTGAAGAATTCGATCACCAGCAGCAGCTTCGCGGACAGCTTCACCTCACGAAGGTTCAGGGCGGTCACCGCGACCGCGACGGCCCCGGCGCAGATGCCCAGCGTCCACGTGCTCGCGGGCAGACCCACCTTCTGGAGGAATGCGTCGAGGTAGATCGCCGAGCCGATCACGCACGCGGGTCCCGCGACGAGTGACGACGCGAGGTGGGTGACCATGACGAAGAATCCGGCCGGTTTGCCCGCCGCGCGAGCCGCGAGTCCGTACGTTCCGCCGGTGGTGGTGAAGCGTTTGGCCAGCCAGCCGATGCCCCCGGCGAACCCGAGGACCAGCACCGAGGTCACGGCCCAGGTGATCCAGCTGAGGTTGCCGGCGATCGTGACGACGACACCGATCGCGAGGGCAAGCGTGGACGCGGGCGCCAGAATGCCGAGCGATACGCCGAACACTGCCCACGTCGGGAGGATTCCGCGCGGCAGCTGACCGTCCTCGGCGTCGGTGCTTCCCGCCGAGGACATCATCGTGTCCTCCGTGGTCGATCCATCGTGCACAGTCTTCATGAACGCTCCTCGCGGATGACAGGACAGAGGGTGTCGGATAGTTGGCTGGTGGGCCAGTTATGAATCATCGTGAGGGCGATCACACTCGATGTCAAGAGCGCGCGTTGACTCATCCGAAATGCCCGCGTGAGCCCCTTCGTTGCCTCACGTGAGA
>NZ_JASHKX010000077.1:0-2775 GCF_030058635.1 Rhodococcus sp. IEGM 1305 | reverse complement strand
CGTGGTGGTCGAGGACTGTCTGCACGGTGGCGGTGAGGGTGTCGGTGTCCAGGTCAGGTGGCGCGGTGAGCAGGACCGATTGGCAGTACGTGTCGAGGTTGCCACCGCGCTCGAGCAACCACCGCGCGATCGGCATGAGCGGTGCGGTCCCCACGCCACCGCCGGGAAGCTCGGCCAGCACGTCCGGGTTCCGGGTGGCCGCCACCTCGGCGAGGGCGGCCACGGTCTGGTGCTCGAAAACGTCGCGGGGAGTGAGGAAGACACCGTCCTCGTGGGCGCGGGCCACCAACTGGATGGCCATGATGCTGTCGCCACCGACTGCGAAGAAGGACTCGTCGGCGCTCACGGACGGCACGCCGAGGACCTCCGCGAAAACCTCGGCGAGGGCCATCTCCGTCGCGGTCGCCGGAGCGCGACCCGTGGAGACGCGTTCGGCAAAGTCGGGTGCGGGCAACTGCCGGCGATCGAGCTTGCCGTTCGGGGTCAGCGGCAGGCGGTCCAGGACCACCAGCGTTGCCGGCACCATCTGCGGTGCGAGAGTCGTCCGGGCGAAGCCGAGGACCCGCTCGATGTCGACAGCCCTCGTCTGTTCACCGTCCCGGGCGGGTACGACGTACCCGAACAGGCGCTCGGTGCCTCGGTCGTCGGAACGGACCGACACCGCGGCCTGTGCGACATCCGGGTGGCGGACGAGCGTGGCCTCGACCTCTCCTGGCTCGATCCGGTAGCCGTGCAGCTGAACTTGGGCGTCACTACGTCCGAGGAACTCGAGTTGACCCTGCGCGTTCCAGCGTGCGAGGTCGCCGGTGCGATACATGCGTCCTCCGCGCCCGGCCGGGTCCGCCACGTACCGGGTCACCGTCAGCCCGGATCGGTGCAGGTACCCACGGGTGACCTGGTTCCCGGCAACGTACATCTCGCCGGTCACTCCGGTGGGTACGGGGTGGAGCCGCCGGTCGAGGACGTACACGCGCAGTCCCGGAATCGCCCGGCCGATGACCGACCGCGCAGCGGGACGGGTATCGCCGAGGGGATGCCTGCTCACGTGCACGGTGGTCTCGGTGATGCCGTACATGTTCACGAGCTGGGGTCGGGTGGATTCGTGCCGGTCGAGCCAGTCGACGAGGTGACCGTGCTCGAGGGCTTCGCCGCCGAAGACGACGTACCGCAACGCCAGGTCGGTCGGCTGGTTCCGTTCCGCCGTGGCCAACTGGGCGAACGCGGTGGGAGTCTGACACAGGACCGTCACCCGCTCCCGGCGGAGCAGGCCCAGGAACTCGTCGGGTGACCGTGCGGTGACGGTGTCGACGACGACGAGGCGGCCACCGTGCAGGAGGGCGCCCCACAACTCCCATACCGAGAAGTCGAAGGCGGCCGAGTGGAAGAGCGTCCACACGTCGGTCTCGGCGAAGTCGAACGCAGGCCGGGTGTTGTCGAACAGCGTCGTGACATTGCGGTGTGTCACCACGACACCTTTCGGGCGTCCGGTCGACCCCGAGGTGTATACGACGTACGCGACCGCGTCGGGGGTGAGCCCGGCCCGTCGCTCCGGATCGGTGATCGGTTCCGGCGACAGACCCATCAGGTGCGTGCGTGTGTCCGCGTCGTCGACGAGCACCGTGGGAAGGTCCCGCCGCAAGCGGGCCGCGTGATCGGTCGAGGAGACGAGACACACCGGGGCGGCGTCGGACATCGCGGCGTCGAGCCGGTCCGCCGGGTGACCGACGTCGAGAGCGAGGTAACCGGCTCCCGCTTGCTGTGCGGCCAGCAGGGCGACGACCAGCTCGACCGAGGGTGGCAGTGCCACGGCGACGACCGTGTCGGGGGCGGCGCCCAGTTCGACGAGATGCCGGGCGAGTCGGTAGACGCGGGCACCGAGTGCCGCGTAGGTGAGCGTTTCGTCGGCATCGGTCAGCGCCGGTTCGCCGGCGAAGCGGTGGACGGACCGAGTGAACCGGTCGGCGAGTGTGGCCTCGGCTGGTTCCGCCACGGGCGAAGGGGGATTATCGGCATGGCGCAGGGCATTGCACCCGGTCGTCAGCGTGGCCCGTTCGGTGTCGTCGAGGAGGTCGACGTCCCCGACTGGCCGGCCGGGGTCCGCGGTCACCGAGTCGAGGAGCCGGAGGAAGCGTACCGCGACACTCTCGACGGTGGTGCCGTCGAAGATGTCGGTGGCATAGGTCAACGCGGCCGACAGGCCGGGGTGTGCGGGGTCCGCATGTTCGCGGAGGGTGAGCTGAAGGTCGAACTTCGCGAGGGGCGGAGCGTCCTCGGCGACCGTCACCGTCAGGTCCGGCAGCTCGAGGCGGAGTGGTACCTCGGTCCCATAGTCGATCAGGACCTGGAACAACGGTGTGTGCGTCGTGGACCGCTCCGGCGCCAGCACGTCGACGAGCATCTCGAAGGGCAGGTCGGCGTGCATGAATGCACCGAGGTCCGCGTCGCGGGTTCTGGTCAGCACTTCGCGGAACGAATCGGCCGAGCCGACCGGGGTCCGGAGGACGAGCGTCCCGACGAACATGCCGACGAGTTGGTCCAGCCGGGGATCGGGGCGGCCGGCGACGGGGGTGCCGATCACGACGTCGTCCGTGTCGCACAGGCGGGCGAGGAGGACCGCGAAGGCCGCATGCAGAGTCATGAATGTGGTCGCCCCGGTGCTCCGCGCGAGCGCACGCAGGCGGTGGTGTACGTCGGCGGGGATCTCGAAGCGGATCGACTCGCCGTGGTGGGTGCGGTGGGTGGGTCGGGGTCGGTCGGTGGGGAGGGGGAGGGTGT
>NZ_JASHKX010000047.1:0-52397 GCF_030058635.1 Rhodococcus sp. IEGM 1305 | reverse complement strand
CCACCGCACGGTGATGCGGGTAGCCGTGACACACATACACCTCTACAGTCTGCTACACGAGTGGCAGATAGTATGAGATCTATGTAGACGCTGGGTAGAAGCAGGTGCCAGGTTGTGGTCAGCCGGACGGGCAGATCGTCGAGGTGCCCGGTGGCTGCGGCCAGTAGGCGGGCTCCGGAGAGGGTTTCGACCAGGAGAAGGGCAATGGCGTCAGGATCGTCTTGGTGGAGGTCGCCTTCGGCGATGGCGCGGCGGGCGAGTTGTTGGTAGTCGGACAGCCAGGTGGTGAGCAGCGGCGTGCCGGTATCTGGACGGTCGGGAACTTCGGTGATCAGGCGGAACGCCGCTCGGACCGTGGCGTCGTTGACGACAGGATCGAGCAGGGTGCACGAGATGCCGGTCAGTGCTTCGAACGCGGGAATGTGGGAGGTGCGGAAGGGGTTGCACGCGATCGCGAAGCGGGCGCTGCCGGCGTCGATGACTGCGCGCGCGAGTTCTTCCTTGGAGTTGAAGTGGTCGTAGAGAGCGCCCTTGCTGACGTGAGCGCTGGTGGTGATCGTGTTCAGCCGGGCACGGGCATACCCGACTCGGGCGAACACCACTGCCGCTGCCTGCAGCAGCGCCGCACGAGTGACTTCCGCCCTCTTCTGCATCACTGATCACCTCAGTCGAGGCGACCGCACTACCCGAGATCCGGACCCGGATCCCGCGTGGCCGGGACGAGCGTGCTGGCGGCACGGGAATCGGGAACGCTGTGCGGCACCCCGCTCTCCGTGCACGGCTCCCGCCGCGCGCAACAACGCCGGAACAGAGTCCGACTGGTCTGTTTCATTCTCCTCTCAACAATTGCGGATGTCACCGTTGGTTCGGCGCTCTAAGCACTCGTGGATGATCCACCCCGCCGCTGAGTCGATGTCGATTCGTCTCTTGATGTTGTGGGTAAGCCGGGAATCCATCTATCCCTACCGTCACCGAAAGTGGGCACTGTCGGCTATCTCGAGCGCCGTTTGAACCACGAGCGCGACGAGGTGTGGCGGGTGCTCCGCCTGCTGCATCCCGCGTGCGCAGACAGGGGACATGGCGTGCCGTCTTCAGGCGCCCAGTCCGCTCGAGTATGCGAGCGGGGCAATCGTGCTGCGGTGAGACATCACCGGCGACGGTCGCTCGCGGTCGGTTCTGCAGTTCAGCCACTGTTGCCCCAGCCGGGAGGGCGGCATCGAAGAGAAGGGCTGGTGGCTCACCGAACTCGACGTCCTCGGTGAGCTACTCGAGGGCGCGGACGTGACCGATTTCCGGCGCCGTGCCGATGACATGATCGACCGCTGCCGACGCGCGTTCGGATAACAAGGGGATCGAGGGCAGATGAGTCCTCACTCCTCGGTGGACTGCTCGAGTCGGTACTCGGTTCACGATGTGGTGGGCGGTAACAGGGCTGAGGGACCTCGACGTTGTCGGAGAGATTGTCGCGCATCTTGTCCACTTCCTGCTCGATCCGGTCGACGGCGCTGTCGTTGCTGAGGACGGTGACCACCCCTGCGGCAAGGCGATCGAGATGACGATCGCCAGCGCGCTCAGCACCAGGCCGACGACCGCCACCCCCTTGCCGGTGATCCCCACCTGGCGGCAGCCCGCCGGCCGATCACTCCGAGGATCAACCCTATGATGCCCAGCAGCCCGACCGGGGACAGGATCACAATCAGCACACACACGACGCGGCCACCCCGAAGGCGAGCGCGAAGGCCGCGGCCGCGCTGGTGCGCGCCCGCCTGGTGACCACCCGTTCCTCGACAGCGACAGGCTGGTCGTCGACAGGGCACTCGTCGACCCTAGGCTCTATGCGCCGCGGGTCCTCATCGCGTCCCGGGCCGCTCAGCGGTCTGTTCATCGTTACCTCTGTGTCGGTCGTTTGCCATGCGGCGCACCTCGACGCTCGGTGTGCCACCCAATACGCCCAGCTCACGTGCGCCCCAACCCGGACCGAGCCCACCGCCGTCCTTCGCTGCACGCGGTACCTCTACTCGGACGTGGGAAGGAAGCCGCCGATGCGGCGGCGGGATTGACCAGTGAGGTGAGCGGCGTGGCAGGCGTACCGCCGCATCGACGCGGGTACCCGATCTGGGTGGGGCAAGGGAATGTCGAGAGGCCCCTCGTGAAGGTGATCGTTGATGAGCAATCTGTACTATCCACTGGCTGTTGCGCTGTACATCCTCGTGGCACTCTGGCAAGGCAATCTCGGCCACTGGTGAGATGCGCCGAGGGCGTCCGGCGGGTCCGGGTGGAGTGCCGCCCGATGTAGAAAATCGACGAGACTCGACGACCCACCCTTTGTGCTCGTCGATGGTGGAACGGTGTGCCCGAAAACGGGGGTTGGTCGATGTCCGGGGGACGGGTGAGGATACGTCAGCACGACGACCGTGAGGGAATCGCCTATGAGCGTGTGGATCCCGAGCGTCGGTGCCATTCGGTGGCCAGGGTCAGGCCAGGCGTCACCTTGGGTGCGATGAGGTTTCATCTTCCATTCTGACGCCCCAGCAAGCGGCGATGTCCATTCCTCGTGGTGGAGGCAAGTGCGTGGGCGGTCCGTTCAGTTCCCGCCGCCGTTGCCGCGGCCGCCACCGTTGTTGCCCCCGTTGCCGTTTCCGTTGCCGTTTCCCTGGTTCCCGTTGCCCGGACCGCCCTGGCCGTTGCCTCGGTTGCCGCCGCCCTGGTTGCCGTTCCCGCCGCCGGTGCCCGCGCCTCCGCCCGGTGCGGTGTCGTCCGGCGCGACAATGTCCGGTGCCGGGGCGATCGGTTCCGTGCTGATCATCGTGGCCGGCGGCGGCGCTGCCGGGGCGAGGCTGCTGCTCGGGGTGGGAGCGGACGGCGACAGGACCGAGGTCGACCCTATGGTGCTGCCCTCGTCCTGCGACGCGACGGCCAGTGCCAGCAGCGCGATAGCCACCAGTACTGCCGCGACCGCGGCGATGATCACCCCGGTACCGGGTGACCGTCGCGGCTGTGCGGGTGGAGGCGGGGGATCAGCGGCGACCGGGACGGGGGTGAACACCCGGGTTGGGGGAATCTTGCGCGGATTCGTGAGGGCCGCACGCATCTGCGCCGCGCTGGCGAACCGCTGCTGGGGGTCGCGGCTGAGGGCGCGCTCGATCACGGCGATCAGCGTCGGATCGAGGTCGGGGCGCACCGCGGCGAGCGGTTCGTATTGACCGTTGACGATCGCGTGAGCCAGCGACATGATCGTGTCCCCGGTGCAGGATTCCCGCCGCGTGTGCGGCACCGAGGGCGTCGAGGGTTTGGGTGAGAATGGTCCGCGCTCGCGGTGCGGGGAGCGGGCCGGCGAGGAGGTCGTCGAGCAGGGTCCGTCCGGGCAGGCGTTCCATCACGATGTACGGGGCACCGTGGTCGTCGCCGCTGTCGTGGACGGCGACGACGTTCGGGTGGTTCAGTGTCGCGGCGAGGCGCGCCTCGGACTCGAAACGCCGCCGGGTCTGCGGTACCGAGGCCATTTCCGGGCGCAGCACCTTCACCGCGACCGCCCGGGCCAGGCGCTGATCCCACCCGTCGTACACGTCGGCCATTCCGCCGCGGCCCAGCACCTCACGCAGCTCGTACCGACCTGCGAGAATCACCGACACCGACATACGTTCACGCTAGTTGGCGCGGCCACCGTCCGGTAACCACGCCGCCGACCTGGTCGGTACTCGCCCGCTTTCCACGCCAACCCTGTGGGCGTCCCCGTGGGCACCCAGTCCGTCCGAATGCACGCGGCTTTCGTGTGGGATCGGCGAGAGCCGGGTACGCGAGGGGGGCATGAGCACACCGAAGAGGTCGACGTCGATGTTCCGGTCCGGGTCGCCTACGACCAGTGGACGCAATTCGAGACGTTCCCGAAGTTCATGGAGGGCGTGCGAGAGATCCGTCAGCTCGACGACACCCACACGCATTGGGTTCTCGATATCGCAGGGCAGATCCGTGAGTTCGATGCCACCATCACCGAACAGCATCCGGACGAGCGAGTGGCATGGCATTCGGACGCCGGCCCCGATCATGTCGGGGTGATCACCTTCCACCGTCTCGACGACGCCCACACCCGGGTGACCGCGCAGATGGACATCGACCCGGACGGGTTCGTCGAGAACGCCGCCGACAAACTCGGCGTCCTCAGCCACCGAGTCAAGGCCGACATGAAGAAGTTCAAGCACTTCATCGAAGAGCGCGGCACCGAAACCGGCGGCTGGCGCGGCGACGTCGACCGACCCACCCCCTGACTACACCCGGAAGAGGTGCTCCCTCCAAACCGCCACGGCCCCGTGGGGGCGTGGTCATCGGCAGCGGCTACCAGTCTCGGTTGGGGTCGGACCGTTTCGTACGGGCCGAATCGCCCAGGCTCCAGCGGTTTTGGCGGATCGAACTGCGGCCGTTGCGGGAAGTCCGGTAGTTCCCGCGCGGGCATCCGTTTTCGGGGTATGCCCGCGCGGAGGCGAGCCCGGCCGGGGCGCCGAGCGGACCGCACACACGACAAGTTCGGGGTGGGTGGTGGCGGGGAGCGAGGAGCGAAGCGATGACCACAGCGGGCGGTCCGAGTTCGAGCAGCCTGGCGGACGTCATCGACACCATCTTGGACAAGGGCTTGGTCATCGACGCCCGCATCGTGGTCGCGAGCGTCGACACCTACCTGCGTTTCGCCGAGGCGGCGAATCGACTGGCGATCGGCAGCGAACCCAAGGGCCTGTCCGACCTCGTGTCCGACGTCAAGGGCAGCGGCAGTACGAAGTCCAAGACCAAGGGCGTCCTCGAGGGCGTGGGGGAGACGCTCGGTGAGCTGCTCGGCGGATCCGGAAGCGACCGCGAACCGGCACCCCGACGGAGGCGGAAATGAACTCCGCCGACGACACCGACGACCACGACACCGACGAGGGTGCTTCGGCGGCCGTGATCTACGTGTACGGCATCGTGCCCGCGGACGTGCAACCCGAGAAGGACGCCACCGGCGTCCACGATGCCCCGATCGAGATCGTCAAACACGGCGACATCGCGGCGTTGGTCAGCGAGATCGACCCGGACCAACGCCTCGGCGCCCCCGCGGACCTGCAGGCCCACGCCCACATTCTCGACGGCACCGCGCACGTCGCCCCGGTGCTGCCGCTGCGGTTCGGTGCAGTCGTGTCAGATCGTGACGCGGTAATCCGCGAGTTGCTCGCCGAACATCACGACGAGTTCGCCTCCGCCCTCAATGAGCTCGAGGGCTTCGCCCAATACATGATCAAGGGCCGCTACGTCGAGGAGAGCATCGTGCGGGAGATCGTCGACGAGAGCCCGGAGGCGTCCGCACTGCTCGAAACGATCCGCGACCAGCCCGAGGAGCTCACCCGCGATGCCCGGATTGCTCTGGGCGAGCTCATCGGCCACAGCCTCGAGGACACGCGGGAGACAGACACCCGCACCACGCTCGAGGCGTTGTCACCGCTGACCGACACCGTCACCGTCCGCGAACCCACCCACGACGAGGATGCCGTGCAGATCGCGGTTCTCTTCGAGGTCGACCGACAAGAGGAACTCGAGCAGACGGTCGGGGACCTGGCCGCACGCTGGGACAACCGGGTCACCATGCGGGTGCTCGGTCCCACGGCCCCCTACGACTTTGTGGTGAGACCAAAGCGGGAGGACTGACGAAGGATCTCCGGCGTGCAGGATTCGAAGAGTCGGTGTTCACCTCCTTTGTCCATGCGGCCGGGAATTTCCGAGACCGGTCACTCTCGTGCACGGTGATATGAATATGCAGACACGGGACTCTCGGATATCCGATGTTGGCAAAACTTGTGTAGACATTAGGAGGCCCACCTTCTCGAACCACGCTTCGCGCAAGGCTATTCCGTGTTCGACCGGCCCGATTTCGGGGAGGCAATGTCGACTCGACTGCCCGGTCGCCCGCCGACCGAGCACCCCCCGCAGACCGAGCACCCCCTGCAGACCGAGCCCCATCTCACGGCCTAGGATGGCGGTCAGGACAGGGGGACTTGGCCGGTGATCGTGCTGATCAGGGCGGTGGCCCGGACGCCCTCAGGTGAGCCGGGCCACCGCGGCCTGATTACTCGGTCCGATGCCGTCGCCGAAGGCGGCGCTCAGCCACCTACCTCGAACGCGACGATGAAGTCGATTCCTGCAAACCCATAAGAATCTGCGCCTTTCCTGGTGCTGAATCCACGGGATCGTCGATCCCCGCTTGCGATGCCTATCGCGCTCAGAACGAGGAGCGTTTCGCGAAAAGCGAATTTCTCACATTATGAATTTAACAACCGCCCATGATGTTCCTGGGCAATCGATTTAGGAAATGGGGGTGACTTCAAAAGTCGGCGCATGTGCTTCTCGCGTGTATTTGCGTGATCCACGACGTGAGAGGGCCGTGGCCGCGCGCGGCCGAGGTCGGGGTGGGCGAGCACTCGACCTCGGTCCGCTCGCGACGGGGCGCCCCGCCGGCCGAAGGGGTTCGGCGGCCGGAGCGGGGCTGGCTGCCCGGTCCGCCTTCGCGGCGCGGGCAGCGTATTCAGCGGGTACCCACAGACAACCGCGGTACACGGGTATCCCGAGGACCGGCAGATCCCACGGTCATTCGGTGCGGTCCTGTCCGATCGTGACGCGGTGACGAAACGAACTGCTCGCCGAACACGACGGCGCGTTCGCCTCCGCCCTCCCGGAACTCGAGGGCTTCGCGCAGATTGAGTGTCGCCGGCCCGGGGTAGTCGGCGGGAACGAAGGCACCACCCACCGACCACGGCCCCCATCCTTTTCGCCGACGCCGGCGCCGAGGTGCACCACATCTTCTCGACGACAAGGGGTTGGGCGATGACAGGCAAGGGTCAGATGGCTATGGCGGTGGGTGCCGGTTACATGCTGGGCCGTACGCACAAGATGAAGCTGGCGTTGATGCTCGCCGGGTTCGGAGCCAGCAGACGTTTTCCCACCGGGTCGCTGGGTGTTCTCAACGAGGGCCGCAAGCTGCTCGCCGATTCTCCCGAGGTCGCCAAGCTCGGTGTGACGGTGCGCAAGGAGTTGATGAACGCGGTGAAGGCGGCCGCGGTGACTGCGGCCAGCCAGCGCATCGACTCGCTCAACACCCGGCTGGAGTCGGGTGAGGACCTGGTCGGCGGCCTCGGCAAGGCTGTGGGCGGGAAGAAGAAGTCCAAGCGGGCCCGTGTCGAGGAACCCGAGGACGAGTACGAGGGCGAGGCGTACGCGGAAGACGAAGGCGAACCCGATGACGAGGGCGACAACGAGACCGGTGACGACGATTCCGAACAGGCGCCCCGCGGCCGGAGGCGGCCCGCCCCGCGCCGCCGCTCGTCGAGTGGCGGTAGTTCCCGGCCCACCCGGTCCCGGTCGCGGTCGTCGAAGGACGACGACGAGGAAGACGATCTGGCCCGAGCCAGGGCCCGCAGGACGCGCGCGAAGGCGACGACCGATTCTGTACCCGTACGACGACGCACCCGGAAGTGATCAGCGATGACCTCGAATCTCGACAGCGCGGCGAAGAAGCTGCGCCAGAACGTGTCCGGTGCGTCCGGTGAGGCCGCATCGCTGTCACCGCTGAAGAAGGCGGCGCAGGGCCTGCTCGGCACCGTGACCGACAAGGCGATGTCCACCGTGTCCGACAAGGTGCAGGGTGCGTCCGGCCGGCTCACCGACTACGCCGAGGGCGGCGGCGGCAGCCTGCTGTCCGCGGTCACCGGCAAAGAGCAGCAGGGTGACGGCAACGGGGACGAGAAGGGCGACGGCAAGTCACTGTTCTCCGGGCTGACCGACAAGGTGAAGGAGACGGCGTCGGATGTGAAGGACGCGGTCACCGGTGGTGGCGGTGGCGGTAAGGGCAAGAAGCTCAAGTTGACCAATATCGTCGAAACGATCGATGTCGGTGTCCCGGTCCAACTGGCGTATAACCAGTGGACCCAATTCGCCGACTTTCCCTCCTTCATGAAGAAGGTCGAGCGGGTGGAGCAGGAGGCGGACGAGAAGCTCGAGTGGAAGGCTCAGATCTTCTTGTCGCACCGGACCTGGGAAGCGTCGATCATCGAGCAGGTCCCGGATGAGCGGATCGTGTGGCGTTCGAAGGGTGCCAAGGGTTTCATCGACGGGGCGGTGACGTTCCACGAGGTGACTCCCGATCTCACCCGCATCGTTCTGATCCTCGAGTATCACCCGAAGGGATTGTTCGAGAAGACGGGAAACCTGTGGCGTGCACAGGGGCGACGAGCACGGCTGGAATTGAAACACTTTGCACGCCATGTCATGACGCAGGCCGTTCTCCATCCTGACGAGGTGGAGGGCTGGCGCGGGGAGATCCAGGACGGCAAGGTCGTCGAACCCGAGGATGCCGAGGACAACAACGAAGAACCAGCTGACGACGAGACCGACGAGTACGAGGAGGAGGAGCCGGAGGAGGAGACCGGCGAGGACGAGGAGGAGGAGCCGGAGGACGAGACCGGCGAGTACGAGGAAGACACCGACGAGTACGAGGAGGAGCCGGAGGACGAGACCGGCGAGTACGAGGACGAGGAGGAGCCCGAGGAAGACACCGCCGAGGCGGAGGAGGAGCCGGAGGAAGAGACCGGAGAGGACGAGGACGAGGAGCCGGAGGAAGAGACCGCCGAGGACGAGGAGGAAGAACCCGAGGAGGAGCCCGCGCCGCGCCGGCGTCCCGAGCCGCGGCGGCGTCGTCCCCGGAAGGCCGCAGCAAAGAAGGCCCCCGCGAAGAAGGCCCCCGCGAAGAAGGCCCCCGCAAAGAAGGCCACAGCGAAGAAGACCACAGCGAAGAAGACCCCTGCAAAGAAGACCGCAGCGAAGAAGGCAACGCCGCGGCGTAGGAGAGGAGCACGCGCATGACCACGGCCGGTGGACCCAGCTCGAGCAGTCTCGCCGACGTCATCGACACCATCCTCGACAAGGGTCTGGTGATCGACGCGTACGTGCGGGTCTCGCTGGTCGGCATCGAACTGCTGACGATCGACGCCCGCGTTGTCGTCGCCAGCGTCGACACCTACCTGCGGTTCGCGGAGGCGGTGAACCGGCTCGAGATCGGCAGCGAGCCGAAGGGGCTGTCCGAGATCGTCTCGGGTGCCACCGAGGGCGGTGCCAAGCACAAGACGAAGGGGGCGCTCGAATCGGCGGGGGAGAAGCTCGGCGGCCTCCTCGGGGGCGGGGAGGAAGAGGAAGAACCAGAGCGAGAACGAGTGTCGCGCAGGTCGACGCGAGGTGACCGGTGATGGCTACCCCGGAGCAGACGAAGAAGACGACCGGTGTGTATGTCTACGGCATCGTCCCGGCCGACGTCGAGGTCGCCGAGGATGCGACCGGGGTCGCGGACGGCACCGTGGAGGTGATCACTCAGGGTGACATTGCCGCCCTGGTGAGCGGACTGTCGGTGGATCGGGCGCTCGGGGCGCCCGGGGACCTGCGGGCGCATGCGGATCTGCTGGACGGGGTGGCCGGGGTGGCGCCGGTGCTACCGCTGCGGTTCGGTGCGGTGCTCAGTGGCGCCGACGCCGTGCAGGAGGAACTGCTGTCGGCGCACGCGGACGAGTTCAGTTCTGCGCTCGAGCAATTGGCGGGCAAGGCCCAGTACATCGTGAAGGGCCGGTACGTGGAGAAGGCGATCCTGCGGGAGATCCTCGACGAGGACGATCAGGCGGCGGCGCTGCGCGAGGAGATCCGCGACAAGTCGGAGGACGCGGGCCGGCAGGCACGGATGGCCTTGGGGGAACTGGTGAGCAACGCGATCGCAGCCAAACGCGAACAGGACACCCGCAGGGTCGTCGAGGCGCTCGACGATCTCGCCTCTTCCGTGAACGTGCGCGAACCCACGCACGAGGAGGAGGCCGTGCAGGTGGCGCTGCTCGCCGATGTCGAGCGTCAGGACGAGCTCGAACAGGTGCTCAGTGAGCTGGTCCAGGAGTGGGACGGGCGGGTGGAGATGAAGCTGCTCGGACCGCAAGCGGCATACGACTTCGTGGTCACCCCGAAGCCTGAGGGGCAGGGCTGAAGGCATGGGTCTGTTCTCGTTCATCGTCACCTTGCCACTGCAACCGGTCAAAGGGGTGATCTCGCTGGCGGAGTTGATCCAGCGGCAGGTCGAGCAGGAGTTGCACGATCCGGCGCGCGCCCGCCGGGCGCTCGAGGAACTCGAGGAGGCCCGGGAACGTGGTGAGATCACCGAGGAAGAGGAGATGCAGGCGCAGCAGGCGATCCTCGACCAGATGACGGGCGGTGGCGAATCCATCCCCTGACTGAGTAGGGCAAACACGGCAGCACCGAGACCCGATCCGCCGCAACGGCGGAAACGAAGGACGGCTGCCAGCCTTACCAGAGGGTGAGGGGAAGGCCAGCCGCTTCGGCGCACCGGATCCGTTCCTCGATACTGTCAGGATCGTTACCGCGCGCGAGACCGGTGCTGATGGCGGCGGCAATGGCGCGGGTGCGTCCGTGGTTGTCAACACACTTCTCGTGCAGGTCATGCCTGGCAAGAATCCGACCCTCCTGTCCTCGACCGTCGGTCAGTCGATGTGCTCAGCGAGCCGGTATGGACGAGCAACGTTTGCGTGAACCGTAAATCGTGTCAGTCCTGCGGGGTTCCGCGTTCACGCGGACGCGGTCGAAACGACATCGCGGAGTAGCACGGACCGAGCGGACGAGTCGGTTCGCCATGCGCACACTACTTAGCGAGAGTAAATATCGGGAGGGCGGCGTGGAGCGCAGAACCCAGCCCAGGAAGGTGGCGACACGACGAATCGGGGCCTGTCGATGTTCTGACAGGCCCCGATTCGGTGCGCGTGTGCGCTGTGGGTCAGGTGATGCTGCGGAATGATCCGCCGTCGACGCCGTAGACCGAGGAGGTGACGTACGAGGCTAGGTCGGAGGCGAGGAAGACCACCACGTTGGCCACTTCCTCCGGAGTTCCGATGCGCTGCAGAGGAAGTCCGCGATGTTTCATCTCGACGTCGATGGACACCTCGCGGTGCACGCCGTGGACGGCGGCGAAGGTGTCGGCGAGGCCGCCCTCCATCAGCCACATCGGCGAGAGAATGGGGCCGGGTGCGACCGCGTTGACTCGCACGAGTGGGCCCTCGCTGATGGCCAGCGAGCTGGTGAACGACAGGATGGCTGCCTTGGACGCGGCGTAGTCCGGTCCGGCGGCGATCGGCTGGCGGCCCAGGTCCGAGGCGTTGTTGACGATGACACCGCGTCCGGCGGCCCGCATGGCCGGCAGCACGTGGGTGGCGGCGCGGACCTGGCTGAGGAAGTTCAGTTCGAGGGTGGAGACCCAGTCGGTGTCGGTGAGGCTGTCGAAGGTTCCCAGGCTGCCGGCGCCGACGTTGTTGAACAATACGTCCACCCGGCCGTCGTAAGGGGCGAGGACCTCGTCGAGGCCGCCGGTCACTCCGGTCTCGGTGCTCAGATCGGCCACGGCGTAGTGCACCTCGGTGACCTGCTCGAGTTCCTTGACGAGGATGTCGAGGCCGTGCCGGTCGCGGTCGAGCAGGGCGAGGCGGGCGTTTTCCGCGGCGAAGGCGCGTGCGGATGCGGCTCCGATTCCGGAGCCGGCGCCGGTGATGACGACGACCTTGTCCCCTAGTCCGGTTTCCATCGTGATTCCTCTCGGGCGTGGGTCGTTAGTTGGTGGCGGGTTCGGAGTACCCCTCGGGCAGGCAGCCGTTGGGGGTGAACTCGTCGAGGTTGTCCTTGGTGACCACCGGCAGCGGCATGTAGCTGACCGGCGGCACGTCCTTGCCGGCGAGGACGTCCATCATGGTGGTCAGGGCGTGGGTGGAGTCCCAGCATGGTGACTGGAACAGTGTCGTCGCCATGGAGCCGTTCTCGAGCAGGGACCGGGCGACCGGGGCATAGTTGTGGCCGAGGAGTTTGACTTGTCCAGCCATCCCCGCGGCGTCGAGGGCTTGGGCGGCGCCGGAGGCCATGATGTCGTCCGGGGTGACGAGGGCATCGATCTGGTTGCCGAATCGGCTGATCAGTGAGCTCGCTGCGGTCTGGGCCTGGTTCTTGTCGAAGTTGCCCGGCTGGGAGCCGAGGAGCTTGATGTCGGGGTGGTTGGCCATCTCGCGTTCGAGGCCGATCTGACGGTTGATCGCGGCCGCGTTGCCCGGGGTGCCGCCGATGTAGACGTAGGTTCCCTTGCCGCCGAGCAGCTTCGCGAGTTCCTTGCCCTGGAGTTCGCCGATTCGTTGGTCGTTCGGTCCGGTGAACGCGTGGTACAGGCTGGTGTCGAGGTCCTCGGGGGGCTGGGAGTTGCTGATGTCGACCGGAATTCCTGCCCGCTGGGCCTGGATCAGCATCGGCTGTTCGGCGCCGTAGAGCGCGGGCCAGATGACGATGCCGTCGACCTTCTTGGCGATCGCGATCTTCATCTGCGACGCCTGCACCGAGGCGTCGTAGTTCGAGTTCATCACGAACGCGTTGACGTGGTGTTCTTCGGCTGCCTTCCGCAGGGACGAGACGTAGTTGCGGCCGTACTCGTGGTTGCGGTCCATCGGCACGAGGAAAGCGATCGTCGGCCAGTCCTCGTTGTCGGTTGCCGCGCCGGGAGCGCCGCACGCGGTGCCGGTCAGCACGGTGGCCGCGCAGACGGCGATCGCGAGTGCGGCCCGGCGGAACAGTGAATTCTTGTGCGCCATCATCGTGCCTTTCCTGCTGCGGCAGCTGTGTGGTCCGAGGATGCACCCGTGAGGGGACCGAGCAGCGACGGCAGCCGCAGGGCCCGCACACCCTCCTTGGTCAAGACGATCGCGGCGAACAGGATCGCGCCGATGGCGATGCTCTCGACGCTCGAGTCCAGCCCGCTCATCTGCAGGCCGATGCTGATGCCGCCGAGTGCGATCGCCCCGATGACGGCGCCGATCACGCTGGCGCGGCCGCCGGACAGGCTTGCACCGCCGACGACGGCGGCCGCGATCGCCAGCAGCATCACCGTCGATCCCAGGGTGGGTGAGGCGGCGACCAGGTTGAGGGTGTCGACGACACCGGCGAGGCCGGCGACGCAGCTGCAGATGATGAAGGCGAGGATCTTGCGGGTGTCGATCGAGATCCCACCCGACGCCGCGGCTTCGGCGTTGCCGCCGATGATGTAGAGCTCACGGCCGGTACGCATCTTGGTCATGAAGAACCAGAGGGCGGCGGTCGCGGCGACGGCGATGACGATGTCCGGGGTGATCTGCCCGATCAGCGGGACGCTGAATTCCAGGGCCCGGGTGGCGTCCTGCAGCGGCACCGGGGCGCCGTCGGTGATCGCCAGGGCGAGACCTTGCAGGGTGATCAGCATGCCGAGGGTGGTGATGAAGGAGTTGATGCCCACCTTGACGACCAGGAGACCGTTGATCAGTCCCACCACCGCACCGGTGATCAGCGCGAGGGGGATCGAGACGGCGAGGTTGCCGGAGACCTGCGCGGCGACGGCCGCGGTGACGGCCATGGTCGATCCGACGCTGAGGTCGATCTCGCCGAGGACGAGGACCGGGACCAGCGCGATCGCCACCAGCCACACGTCGACGATGCGGGACAGGGCGATGCCGTAGGAGCCGAGTGCGGTTGGCTGTACTGCCAGCAGCACCACGACGACCAGGGCCAGCAGGATCACCGCCCGGAATGCGGTCCAGCTCTTGAACTGGGTCAGAAGAGTGTGGCCGTTCACTTGAGACCTCCACGTCGGCGCAGGATGGCGTCCGCCGCGAGGGTCGCGACGATGATGAAGCCCTGCACGAACTGTTGCCATTGGAACGGCAACCCGGCCAGGGACAGCACACTGAGCAGCACCTGGACGAACGCGACACCGAGGACGGTGCCCAGGATCGACCCGCGGCCGCCGAAGAGGCTGGTGCCACCGATGACAACGGCGGCGAGGGCGTTGAAGTCGTAGCCGGCGGACATCGTCGAGACAGCACTCGAGCTGTAGCCGGCCAGCGCCATGCCCGCCGCGGCGGCCCCGAGCGAGGAGACGGCGAAGGTGAGGGTGAGGGTGCGGGTGGTGTTCAGGCCGGCGATCCGGGCGGCACCGCGGTTGGTGCCGGTGGCCCGCAGCGAGTACCCGAAGCTGGTGGCGGAGAGCAGGTTGTGGGCGAGCACGGCCACGACGGCGAAGATCAGGAACAACACCGGAATGCCGGCGACGGAGGCGTTGCCGATCCACGACAGCAGCGTGGTGTTTCCGGAGTACTGGGCGCCGCCGGTGATGTAGTTGAGCACGCCCATGCCGGCGGTGGCGGTGGCCAGGGTGACGATGACGCCGTTGCCGCGCATCAGTCCGGCGCCGATGCCGTTGACGATCGCGAACACCAGGCACGCCAGGATCGCGGCCGGTGCGGCCACGGCGATGCCGTGCGGGCTCAACGCGATCACGACGATGGCGGCGAGGGCGATTTGCGGCACCACCGACAGGTCGATGATCAGGCCCGAGACGACCACGAACGTCATTGCCAGTGCGACGAATCCGAGGAAGGCGCTGTTACGCAGCAGCGTGCCGAGGTTCTGTGCGGACCAGAAACCGTCGAGTCCGACCGCGGCGAACAGCAGTAGTGCGATCAGCGCCCCGGTGACCACGATGGCGGTGGGGTTCTCATCGAATTTGCGCCGCAGGGGCGGCACGTAAGGTGCGACCTTCCCTGCCGGCGCGATCTGGGTGTCAGACATGTGCGGCTTCCTTGCGTTGGTGCGTGGTGTCGTGATGGGTGCCGAGCCGGACGATGGCCTGTTGGTCGGCCTCGGCGGCGGGCAGTTCGCCGGTGATCGTGCCGTCACGCAGGACCGCGATCCGGTCCGACAACGACAGCAGTTCCTCGAGGTCGGAGGAGACGACGATGACGGCGGTGCCCTTCGCGGTGAGGTTGCGGACCAGTTCGTGGATTTCGGCCTTGGCTCCGACGTCGACGCCGGCGGTCGGCTCGTCCAGGACGAACAATCGCGGATTGGTGGGCAGCCACCGGCCGAAAGCGACCTTCTGCTGGTTGCCGCCGCTGAGCAGTTTCACGGTGGCCGAGGTGTTGGCGGGGCGCAGGTTGACCTCGCCGGCGAGTCCGGTGGCCATCTTTTTCAGTGCCTTGGTGCGGATCTGTCCGAACCGGCTCAGCGCGGTCAGCGAGGGCAGCGCCAGGTTCTCGCGCACCGACCGGGCCAGCAGCACCCCTTCGGTGCGGCGGTCTTCCGGGACGAAGGCGACGCCGGACCGGACAGCGGAGCGGTAGGAACTGATGGTGCGGCGGTGGCCGTCGTAGCTGAGGGTGACCGATCCGCGGGAGCGGGGTTCGAGGCCGAGGATGGCCCGAACCAGTTCGCTGCGGCCCGAGCCCATCAGACCGCCGAGACCGAGGACCTCGCCGGCACGGACCTCGAGGCTGGTGCCGAACACCCCCGGCGCCCAGAGGTTGTCGACGGACAGCACCACCTCACCGAATGAGTCGGTCTTCTCTTCCCGCTCGTGTTGTTCCTGGTCGAGCAGTTTCTGCCCGACCATGCTCTCGACCAGCCGATCCGTGGTGGTCTCGGCGAGGTCGAGGTGCTCGACCAGGCGGCCGTCGCGGAGCACGGTGGCGCGGCTGCACAGTTCGAAGATCTCCCGCAGCCGGTGCGAGATGTACACGATGGTCACACCCTGATCGCGCAGGGACTCGAGCAGTTCGAGCAGCTGGTCGGTCTCCTGGGGTGTCAGGGAGGCGGTGGGCTCGTCGAGGATGAGGATCTGCGGGTCCAGGCGCAACGCCTTGGCGATCTCGACGAACTGTTGCAGGGTCGCCGGCAGCTGACCGACGAGGGTGTCGGGGTCGATGTTCACGCCCAGCCGCGCGCATAGTGCGGCGGCGATCGAGCGCATGGCTTTGCGGTCGACGAGTCCGTGTTTGGTGGGAGTGGTTCCGACGCAGATGTTCTCGGCCACGGTCAGGTCCGGGCACAGGCTCAGTTCCTGATGGACCAGTGCGATGCCGGCGGCCTTGGACGCTGCGGTTCCCCCGGACAGCGGTTGCCCGGAGACCAGCACCTGACCCTCGTTGGGGCTGTAGAGGCCGGCGAGCACCTTCATCAGCGTGGATTTGCCGGCGCCGTTCGCGCCGACGATGGCGTGGCAGGTACCGGAGTCGATGCGGATGCTCACGTCTTTGAGCGCGTGCACACCGCCGAAGTGCTTGCTGACCCCGGTCGCCTCGATGGCAGCGGGTGACGAAGCGGGAATCTGTGAGGTCACGGAGGGCTCCTGATACAGGCTGGGAAATAACGCGGTACTGCGGGGCTCGGGGGTAGAGACGCCCCAGACGGCTTTTCATCGTTACTTAACCGTGTGACGCCCACCATAGCATTTTGTTCAGCGTGACTGTCAACACCACGGAAATACTTAGTCATATCGATAAATGTTCATTATCGCTAAATACAGACGCGGTGGTAACCGATCGGGTGAATCCCGACCGGTTACCACCGCGGTGTCTGCGCCGAGGCGGCCGCAGGTCTAGAAGAAGACCTGCTCGCCGCCGGTGAGGTTGAGAGCGGAACCGGTGGTGAACGAGGCCTCGTCGGAGGCCAGCCAGGCGACCATCCTGCCCATGTCCTCGAGAGTGCCGAAACGTCCCGTGGGGATCTTGGCGTCGAGGTAGTCCTGCAGCTTCTGCTCGAGCGTAATTCCCTCGCTCTGAGCGATTTCCGCGAACGACTTCTCCATCATCTCGGTGTGCATGCAGCCGGGGCAGATGGCGTTGACGGTGATGTTGTAGGGCGCCAGTTCCAGCCCGAGGGCCTGCGTCATCAAGATGACGGCCGCCTTCGATGCGGAGTAGACCCCCTCGTTGGGGCGGGCGAGCTTGCCGAGCTGGGAGGCGGTGTTGATGATCCGCCCCGACTTTTGCTCTTTCATCACCCGGGCGGCCGCACGGGATCCGTTGAAGACGCCGCCGATGTTGACGTCCATGGTGCGGCGGAAGTCTTCGTCGGTGACGTCGGCGATTGCACCGTAGGTGTAAATGCCGGCGTTGTTGACCATGATGTCCAGGCGCCCGTGCGTCTCGACAGTGGAACCGACCAACTCGTCCACCGACGCCGCGCTGGACACGTCGACCTTGGCGGAGCTGCTCTTCGGGCTGCCGGCGGACTGCAGCGTGGCGGCGGTGTCCTCGGCGCTGTGCAGGTCGGCGCAGACGACGGTGGCCCCGCGCCGGGCGAGTTCGACGGCGATGCCCTCACCGAGTCCGCGGCTGGCTCCGGTGACGATGGCGATCTTGTTCTCGAGGGTGGACATGGGGAATCCAATCTGGTGTTCGGGTGGGGTGAGCTCCGCCGGCACGCCGGTGCACGGGGGAGTCGGGTGAGGGGGTTTACGCGGTGGGCACCGGGGTGGGCTGGTAGGCGAGGAATCGCCAGCCCGCATCATCGGTGTACTTCCATACGGCCAGGCAGCGGTTACGCAGCTTCTTCTCGCGTCCGCCGGCGGTGATGCTGGCGTTCATCTCACCGATGACGAGCGCGACGTCGTCGACGATCCGGATGAACTCGATCGGGTGGTCGATGTCGTGATAGACGTAGTAGCCTGACCGCACCTTGTCGAGGTAGGAGTCGAGGCTGTCCGTGTCGCCGGAGGAGTGCGAGTAGGCCAGGTCGGGGTGGCTGAGCTCGGCGAACCGGGCCAGGTCCTGGTCGACGATCGCCCGGTACCGGGCGTTTTCGAGATCCCGGATGGTGGTCGTCGCGTCGTGGGTAGCTGTCACGTCGGCTCCTGTGCTGTTCAGGGTGGGTGAGGGTGGGTGTCGTACCGGGTCATCGGCGGGTGGGCCGATCGCCGCGCAGAGCCTGGCCGAGGAGGTGACGCAGCCCGTCCTCGGTGACCGGGGTCGGGTTCGAGTAGGGGTTGGACAGGGCCTCGTCGATGACGACAGGGAGTTGGGTTTCGCGCACGCCGAGTTCTTCGAGCGAGTGCGGGATCTGCAGTTGCTGTTCGAGGTCCCACAACGCGGTCGACGGGTCACCGTCGGCGCCCAGCGCCCGCTGCAAGGCGGCCCGCGCTGCCGGGGCGTGGGATTCGTTGTAGGCCAGCACGTAGGGCAGCACGATCGCGTGCGTCTGGGCGTGCGGCAGGTCGAGGGATCCGCCGAGGACGTGGCAGAGCTTGTGGTGCAGCGACATCGTGGTCGCCCCCAGGCAGGCGCCGCACAGCCATGCCCCGTAGAGGGCTTTCGATCGGGCGTCGAGATCGTTGCCGTCGGCGACCACCGCGGCCAGAGATTCGGCGAAGGCGCGTACTCCCTCTTCGGCCATCAGCGAGATGATCGGCGAGGCGTCCGGGGCATAGAGCGCCTCGACGGCATGCGCGACCGCGTTCAGACCGCTGGCGGCCGAGATCTCCGCCGGCAGCGTGGCGGTCAGCTGTGGGTCGTAGATGACGCTCTGCGGCAGTACCTTCGCGTCGCGCCCGGTCTGCTTGCGCCCGTCGCGGGTCAGACCCCAGATCGGGGTCATCTCCGATCCGGCGTAGGTGGTGGGGATCGCGATGATCGGTAGCCCGTGTTCGAGGGCGATCGCCTTGCCGAGGCCGATCGAGGAACCACCGCCGATCACCACGCAGCTGTCCGCGCCGAGCTCGCGGGCCCGGTCCCGGGCGCGGTCCGCGGTCTCGACCGGCACGTGCATGCGGGCCTGGTCGAAGATGCCGGCACCGCGGTCACCGAGGTGATCCATGACGAGATCGGCCAGGTGGTTCTGCTCGGGGGTGCACAGCACCAGCGCCCGGCTCAGCCCGAGTCGGTCGAGTTCCTCCCCGACCTTGGTCACCGCGCCGACTTCGAAGCTCACCCGCATCGGCAGGGCCTGATAGTGGAAGGAGCTGGTGAAGGTCACAGTCCGGCCGCCTCTCGTACCTCGGATTCGAGCAAGGTCACATCGAAATGGACCGTGCGAAAAGGATTGTCGAACCCGAGCTCACGGGCCCGTTCCGGGTCATCGACCACCGGGAACTCCCGGATCAGGCTTTCCTTGACCCCGAACACGACATCGGAGTCGATATAGGGGGTGCCGTCGACGAACAGGTGGGTGGTGACCGGTTCGTGGCCGGGTGCGGTGACGATGAAATGCACGTGCGCCGGCCGGTTGGGATGGCGTCCGGTGATCGCCAGCAGTTCCCCCACCGGTCCGTCGTCGGGGATGGGGTAGTACCGGGGAACGATCGAGCGGAACCAGAACTTGCCCTCGTCGTCGGTGGTGAATAACCCGCGCAGGTTCAGTTCCGGCTGGATGCCGGGTTGCTGGACGTCGTAGAAGCCTTCGGCGTTGGCCTGCCACACGTCCACGCTCGCCCCGGCCAATGGGGTGCCGTCCGCGCTGCGGACCTGCCCGGTCACCAGGCACGGCTCACCACCGTCGTCGAGGGCGATGGTGTCGCCGAGCTCGCGCGGCGGGGAGTCGACCATGTGGAACGGGCCCAGAACGGTCTGCTCGGTGGCGTGATCGAGGGCGCGGTGGTTGATCGTCTCGACCAGCATCGATACCCCGAGGACGTCGGAGAGCAGGATGAATTCCTGACGTACGTCGTTGCAGGTGTGCCCGGTGCGGGTGAGGAAGTCGATGCCCTTCTCCCACTCGGACTCGGTGAGCTGGACGTCCTTGACGAAGTCGTGCAGGTGCTGGATCAGGGAGGTCAGAATCTGCCGCAGCCGGGGATCGGTGTCGGCTCCGAGGCTGTCGATCACCACCTCGGCTGAGCGGCCTTCGGTGAACAGTCCACGATCGGTCATCGGTTCAACTCCTTTCACGGTGCGGTGTAGCCGCCGTCGACCGGCAGTTCGATGCCGGTGACGTAGCTGGCCTCGTCGCTGGCGAGGAACAGTGCGCCGTAGGCGATTTCGCGGGGATTGGCGGCACGCTTCATCGGGGTGGCGGCGATCACGTCGGCGGTGATCGCCTCGTCCTGAGCGTCGATCATCGGGGTGCTGGCCAGACCTGGGTGCAGGGAGTTGACCCGGATGCCGTCGTCGACGTACGACAGGGCGGCGTTCTTGCTCATCATCCGCACCGCGGCCTTACTGGCCTGGTAGGCCGAGACTCCGGCGGCGCCGACGATGCCCCAGATCGACGAGACGTTGACGATCGAGCCGGCGTGCTGGGCCTGCATCGTCGGCAGGACCGAGCGCATGCCGTAGAAGACCCCGGTCTGGTTGACCGCGATGATGTTGTGCCAGTCGTTGAGGTCGATCTTGGCGATCGCTTCGTAGGAGCCGACCAGGCCGGCGTTGTTGACCAGGATGTCGATCCGCCCATGCGCGGCGATCACCGAGTCGACGAGCCCCTGCCAGCTGTCGAGTTGGGTGACGTCGAGGGGCGTGAAGGTGATGTTCGGGTGATCGAACGGCTCCGGCTCGCGCAGGTCGCCGACCACCACCCTCGCGCCTTCCTCGGCGAACAGTTCCGCCGTGGCGCGGCCGATACCGCGAGCTCCGCCGGTGACGATAGCTACCTTCTGATCCAACCGCGCCATTGCGATGTCCTCTTCTTTCGGTATTCGATCCGTATCAGGGCAGGTCAGCGCAGGTACTTCATCGACGCTTCATAGGCGGCGGGAACGGCCTCGCCGATCGGGAGCTTGCGGTACGCGGCGGACAGGATCTCCACGCCGTAGATTCCGTCGTAGCCGGTCTTACGGATGGCGTCGACGAAGCCTTGGACGTCGAGTTCGCCCTCACCGGGAAGCCGGCGACCGTTGAAGGTGTCGGCGATGAGGTCACCTTCGAACGTCAATGGAGCATCGTCGAGTTCGACGTCGAAGATATACTTCGCCGGGATGTCGGCGAGAGTGTCGAAGTCGACGCCGGCGCGGGCGACGTGCCAAATGTCGATCAACAACCCGCCAGCGGGATGATCGGCCTTGGCGATGAACTCGAGTGCCTGCTGCGGCGTCTTGACGTTCACGAACGGCATCGGCTCGAACACCACCGTGGTACCGGCATTTGCAGCGTCGGTGCAGAGCTTCACGAACTCGGCCGCCATGTGGTCCGCATCGAATTCACCACCGCTGAAGTCGCCGCCGACCTTGATGTGGCGGGCGCCGAGGGTCTCGGCGGCCCGGAACATGTTCGCGCGAATCTCGTCCGCGGCCGCCCGGCGGTCGTCGGTGAGAAACCAGTTCTCCAGGAACTCGAGCTCGAGGTGAGCGATGCCGTTGTCGGCGAGCATGGTCTTGACGGTGGGGAACCCGTACTGCTGCTCGGCGTCTAGAAGATCCAGGTAACCAATGCCCACGCCGGTGAATCCGGCCTTCGCGGCAACCTCGATGCGCTCCTGGAAGCTGTGCGGACTGCGATCGTTCTCCGCGTTGCCGGCGTCGGCGTCACCAGCGGTCGTCCACGTTCCAGCGATCAATTCGATCTTGCTCACTATCAATTCTTCCTTCCAGAGGGGGTTGGGTGGGTTGCATCCTGCGACGTAGCGCAGGTTCATCACGATGCCAGACCGACCAACTCAATAATTCATCCTGGCTTAAATCTGTGACTCCAATCATGCAAGTCGTGTAGTGTGAATGTCAACATCGGGCGATGAACTGCGGTGTTGCACCACTGCCGGAGTTAAGCCAGAGTGGATATCGAGCGTCAGACACACAGAACGGGGCACAGTGGTGGAAGAGGAAATCGGCGTGGCCTTGAAGCGGGCCCGCCTGGACAAGAAACTGTCACTGCGCCAGATCGCCGATCAGCTCGGCATCTCCACCAGCCTGCTCTCGCAGGTCGAGAACGGAAAAACCCAGCCGTCGGTGAAAACGCTCTTCGGTCTCGCGACCGTGCTCGAGGTCTCCCTCGACCAAATAGTGTCCGGTCGCAGCGGTCTCGACGTCGAGCTCCCGCAGAACCGCGACGCGGCGGCCGGTATCCAGCGCGCCGCAGACAATCCCGTCCTCGAAATGGAAAACGGGGTCACCTGGCAGCGGCTGGCCACCGGGGGGCGCACCGAGATCGAACCGCTCTACGTCACCTACGAGGTCGGCGCCTCCAGCTCGGTCGACGGCAAACAGATGCGCCACGACGGAGCCGAGTTCGCGTACATCCTCGAAGGCACGCTGCGGCTCCGGCTCGACTTCGACGAACACGATCTGGGCCCCGGCGATTCGTTCTGCTTCGACTCGAGCCGGCCACACCTGTTCTACAACCCGGGCACGGTTCCCGCCCGCGGCGTCTGGTTCGTCTTCGACAGCGCGACCCACACCGCCGACGTCAAATCGTTGCTCGACGCGATGCGAACCGCCAACGGCAGCGGCCAGGGCCGCACCCATTTGCCCACGTTCAGGTAAACCCGCCGGGCTGTCCCCCACACCCCCGGAAATCACCTCCGCTTGGTCGCTGCGTGCCGGTGAGTCGCCTGCACCGCCCCCTGAGGGCGACCTCTGGGCTGCGTGGTGCGCGCACCACCTTCCGTGAATAACTGTCCGACGGCGTGCACACTTATCGCTGCCGAGAGGAACCTCGATGCCCCGAGCCGATACCACCCCGGCCACCGGGACCCGTGCGGCCATGCCGACCTGGCTGGTGCTGCTGATCGCGACTGCCTGCGCAGTGGTGGTCGCCAATCTCTACTACTCGCAGCCCCTGATCGGCGAGATCAGTGCATCGCTGGGCCTACCTGCCCAGTCAGCGGGGCTGATCGTCACACTCACCCAGATCGGCTACGGCGTAGGGCTTCTCCTCGTCGTGCCACTCGGTGATCTCTACGAGAACCGCACCCTGGTAACGGTCCTGCTGGCCGCCGAAACGGTGGTCCTCATCGCAGCGGCCCTCGTGACGGCGCCGATTGTCTTCCTGGTGATCTCCGCACTCATCGGGCTCGCCGCGGTCGCAGTCCAGGTTTGGTTCCCTTCACCTCGCACTATGCCCCCGAACACCAGCGCGGCCGGGTCATCGGCACGGTCATGGGCGGACTCACGATCGGAATCATGCTGGCCCGCCTGCCGCGAGCCTGATTGCGAGCCTGTGGTCCTGGCGGGCCGTCTACGTGCTGTCCGCCCTCCTCGTCGTGATGATCGGCGCCGCGATCCGATTCACGATGCCCGCCCGGCGGCCCGAACACACCGCGGGCTACCGCGCACTGCTGGCATCCCTACCTCGCCTCGTGCGCGACATCCCGGTCCTGCGTCGCCGCGCGCTTTACCACGCCTGCCTGTTCGGGTCGTTCAGCCTCTTCTGGACCGTCGTTCCGCTGCTGCTGACCAGCGACGCGTTCGAGATGTCCCAGAGCGGAGTCGCACTGTTCGCCCTCGCCGGAGCCGCCGGAGCCATCGCATCACCGATCGCCGGCAGAATGGCCGACCGCAACCGAACCCGGTCATGGACGCGGATCGCCATCGGCTGCGTCCTGATTGCACTGCTGGCCGCGGCCCTCGCCCCCGCCGGATCCGCCCTCGGGCTCTCAATCCTCGTCGGTGCGGCAATTCTGCTCGACTTCGGTGTCATGACCAATGTGGTGCTCGGACAACGCGCCATCTACAGCCTCGGACCCCAACTACGGGCCCGCCTCAACGGCCTCTACATGGCCATATTCTTCGTCGGGGGCGGAGTCGGCTCAGCACTCGGCGGATTCGTCTACGCCCACCACGGATGGACAGCCGCCGCACTGACCGGGGCCGTCCTGCCCGTCCTCGCCCTCGGATACTTCCTCACAGAGCGACACGACTAACACCCGGATGACGATCCCTTGCGGGACAGCACGTCGTCATGAATCTGTCGCATGAGGCGGTCACGATGCGCGTCGGGCGAGTATGAGTGCTCCGCGTTTGGTCAACGGCAGCGGCAGGGGCCCGCGGTCGGCCAGCGCATCGGCGAGAAGCTCTGCCCGGTGGTGCGGCACCAGGCGTGCCTGAAGGAAGTCCCGCACAGCGTCCCGGTCGGGCAGCGTGATGAGCGACGCGTCCCAGGGCTCGGTCTCAGCCGCCCCGAAGGCGGCGGCGACCAGCTGTTGAGCGTCCTCTGCATCGAACGGTGTCGGCTCCGGTTGCCAGAACGGCGCCAACTCCGGGGAATCCACCCTGGAGATCGTGCCGGCGATGAACAGCCCGTCCGGGCGCAACACACGGTAGGCCTCGCGCAGGCCCAGCTCGGGCCGGTCGAGGTGGTCCAAGACGTTGACCGCGACGACGGCGTCGGCTGCGGCGTCCGCGACGGGCAGTGCGATGACATCGCCTCGCGCCACCGGGCAGCGCCGCACCGCCGCTGCTGTCATCGCCGTCGCGGCATCGATGCCGAACACCCGTAACGCGCTGCCGACCGCGGACCGGGCCAATGCCCCGTCACCACAGCCGATGTCCAGCACGCGAGCGGCCCCGGCATCGAGCAGCAGACGCACGATCCGGGCGTGCAGGTCCGCTCCGGGCCGGACATGGGCCGCGGTGAGACGGACACCGCGCCGAAACCGGCCAGGGTCGGCGTCATAGTCTCGCGGGGTGGGCACACCTCACATCCTGGCCTTCAGCGCTGCTGCCCGCGCTCGCTTTCGGCGTTGACCGAACGCCGGCCGTGCCGACCAGCACCGCCGTTTTGCTCCGCGATACGGCCCAACGCACTGCACACCCTCCACGTGTGCCCGCAGGGTGCACGTCATGGCCGACCTCTGGCTCCAGACGATTCACAATTCGGTTGGATACGGCAGGGCTCGGGGCTCTAGTGCACTGATGGACGGAGCCCTCTGCTGAACCGGCCCGTTTCCGTGTCGTGGACGGACGGGTAATGCGCGGTCCTGCGACCCGACCGCGGCAGGTGTTCGAGGCCCGGGTGCGGGGCGGACGGATTCAGGTCCGGCAACCGGACGAGCAGCGAACGCTCCGCACCAACCCTGGTGCCGGCGTCAATGATTGACGCTCCGCGGATCGGGTAAAGGTCATCGCCGACGCAGGTGAGAGGCGACCGAGGGCACCGACCGAAGTTCATGTCGATGTGGTCGGTCGTCGTTCTCTGTTTCAGGTGGATTGATGTACGCTCGCCCGGCTAGTGATTGCGAAGCTCGTCGATGAGATACTTCTTGTTCAGCTTCGAATAACCTTCCAATCCAGATCTTTGGCACGCTTCTTCGGGTCGTCGACCGCCCAGTCCTCGGAGGATTGTGACTGTCCGATATTCTTGCGGCCACGACTCGCTGCAGCATTGGAGACGTGGGTCGCCTTCCTTCGTTCGAGTGGCCTGCCCGTGCCCCGGGCACCTCAAACCACGGCGAGGCTTCTCAGGTGGCCAGCCACACACGTCGTCGCGCGACGGCCTTCATCCGCTCGAGCAGGTCGGGGCGCAGGGGGGTGGGCGGGGAAAGTTCCAGATATTCGGCCAGGTACCGGAAGAACGCCGCGGCGTCCATGCCGAAGTCGGCCATGATCGTCTCAGCGGGGCCTCCGCCCAGGGCGCACCACCGAACTTCGAACGCCACCATCCGATTCACCGCAGTGGTCCCCACGGTTATCGCAGTTTCTGCGAGGGGCGTGCCGCGTCCGCTTCCATGTTCCCGACCTCGCTGCCGCCGTCGCCGTGCTCCATGCGATCGAGGTGGTGCTTGATCCATGCGGTCGACCACGCTGGCGGGTTTGAGTACTGGTTCGTCATCGGGCGATGCCTTTCCGGTTGAGCGCTGTAGGGGAGGGGAGGGTCGCGAGAGAGCAATGCAGCGAACGCGATCGGTCGAGGACCGGAAATGTCGGTGTGTGATCTGCGGTGGAAGCAGAGTAGGCGAGTGCCGCGTGGAACGCTTCGGCGACGGTGTCGAAGCAGGGCGCCGCCGTGCTGAGCCCGATTCGGTCCAGGACCGCGTGCAGGCCGGCCGGAGCGGCGACGGTCAGACGGCATCGTTGCTCGGCCAATCGGGTGGCGGCGTAGTCGAGTGCAGCCAGTCCGGCGCAGCCGACGAACGGAACGCGCAGAAGGTCGACGACGACGCTGTGGCCGGTGAGCACCGCCTCGGCGAGGCACGCGCTCAGCACCGGGGCGGTGACGACGTCGACGTCGCCGCGCACCCGGAGCACCCCGGGGCCGCCGGTGGGTTCGTCGATGTCGATGCGGAAGCCGTGATCGGCGTTGCTGCACAGGTCGGTCCCGGACAACGATGACCGCGTCAGACCGGGAGAATCGAAGATGGTGCGAAAATTGGCCATGGGTGGCTCCCGGTGTGTGACCGGCCGCGGAACCGAACCAAACCCTGGAATGAAGGGTCTTCGACACACAAGTCGGCGATCCCACACCGGTGGCGGCGTTGTCTGCCAGGCTGTGATCTCAACCTCTGATCAGAAGATAACGCGTCTTCGCGCGGAAGGAAACCCTGCACACGCGTCGGGGTCCTGCGGTCCGGTGCACGAGGTCGGGAGTGCGCGCACGGTCTCGCCGAACCCGATTTGCGCGGCAGAACTGCGCAAGCCTGCCCGGTCTCGGATAGGTGCATCAGTACGTTGTGGAACGACCGGGTAGGTCTGTGGACCCCTCTCGAGATCGCGACACCGTCCCCGTCGTGAGGTCTGGACGGCCACCCTCACCGAATGGTATGCATGAGTCATGCATGGAAGTCGCACGGCCAACCTCCTCGGGGCCGCGGCGCTGGCTGTGAGCGATCTCGTACTCACGAGTGTCACCCGCGTCAGCCAGGTCAGCCCGAGCGGTGCTGCCGCGCTGGTGGTCTTGTCGGCCACCCCCGACCTGAGCGTGACAGAACTCGGCCGGCGCGTGGGCCTGACTCAATCGGCCGCGGCACGCATGGTCGAGTCACTCGAGGGCAAGAACTTGGCGCAACGGAAACGCGGTGCGGGACGGGAAAGGGCTGTCGCCCTCACTTCGGAAGGGCAGCGGGCAGCGCGTGCCGCCCTCGGGGCCCGCGGGGATGGACTGGCCTCGCTGCTGGCGGCACTCGACGACGAAGAACGCGAGGCGCTGGCCGGTGTGCTGGACAAATTGTTGGCCCGGATTTACCAGGATGTCCGTGACTCGGAATTGCTCTGCCGGCTCTGTGATCGCCGGGCATGCACCACCGACGCGGTCTGTCCGGTCGGCAACGCCGAAAGAGCGACCGAAAAGTAATCCGGATGGGACCTCTCCTCGCGCTCACCTCGGCACTCTTCTACGGCATCTCGGACTTCACCGGCGGTCTGCTGTCCCGTCGCGCCCATTTCGTGGTTGTCGCGGCCGTGGGTCAGGTCGGTGGGCTCCTGTTCGCCGTCGTCGCTGCCACAGCGGTCGGCTCCTCCGGTGTGCCGGCGCCGGTCGACCTGGCCTGGGGCGCCCTGTCGGGGGTCGGTACCGGAGTGGGGATGTTGTTCCTGTTCCGTGGCCTCAGTCATGGGGCGATGAGTGTGGTGGTTCCGATCAGCGCGGTCTGCGGTATCGCCTTGCCGGTCCTGATCGGAGTCGCCGCTCTCGGTGAGCGCCCGTCCACGCTGTCCTGGCTCGGCATCGTGATCTCGGTTCCCGCACTGTGGCTTGTCGCGGACACCGGTACTCGCGCTGGACCCGCGCTGCCGGCAGCCGCTCTCGATGGTCTCATCGCAGGAATCGGCATTGCCGTGCAGTATATTTCGCTGGCGCAGGCCGGGTCGGGGGCAGGATTGTGGCCCGTTGCCGCCGGGCGGGTCGCGGCGATCCTCACCATCGTGCCGCTGCTGTCGACCGTGGGACGCGCACACATGCGGCGGTCTCTTCACACCGTGCCGGCGGCAGCCGTCACCGGGGCGGCAGCAGCACTTGCGCTCATCGCGTATCTGCGCGCCACGAGGGAGCAACTCGCCGTCGTCGCCGTCGTGTTGTCCGCCCTCTACCCCGTCGTCCCCGTCGTGCTCGGTGTCACCGTTCTTCGAGAACGCCTGATCCCGAAACAGTCGGTCGGCCTTCTCGCCGCCGCGTCCGCGGTGGCACTTCTCGCCACCAGCTGACCCCTTGGCGCGAAACGCGGTACACGCGTCCGGCGTGTGGGTGTGGCAAATCCGGGTACCCGCATGTCACAGCCGTCCGCTCGAACGCCGAGCAGCCGTATTCCACGGAGGGCCGTTACTATGACCGCTCAACCTCCGGACCCTGATCCGGCGAACACTCCCGATCTCGAATCGGGCGGCGGTGTCCGACCAGGCTCGACGCCTCCGGACTCCGCCCAGACGTCGGGGTTGTCCGAGCACGAACCGCGCACCAGTTGGTCGTTTCCACCGACAGGCATTGCCACGATGGTGGTCATCGGTGTGATCGTCGTGGTGTTCGTGGCGATCGCGGTCCTGCTGGTGCTCGATATCGTCGGGGTCTTCGACTGAGTTCGGTCTCCCCTTCGAGGCACCGCCCGATGATCATTCCCGCCGCACGTCCTCGGGATTCTTGTCCGTGCGCAGGCCACGCCAGGTCGGGTGCCGGAGAAGGTTCGCCGTGGTCCATTCGGTGAACCCGACCTCGCCGACCAGCCGGGGAGTGACCCAATGCGCGTCCTTGCGTTGGGCGGTCGTCAGGGTGTCGGTGAACGGGCTCGTCTTCCGTGAGAGCCGTTCGAGTTTTCGCGTCAGGGACTCGAGCATCGGTTCGGTGAATCCGGTGCCGACCCTGCCGACGTACCGGAGCCCGTCCGTGTCCGGGATGCCGATGCGGCTGTCGGTATTCACCGGCTCGAGCAGACTCGTCCTGCCCCTCCGCCCGACCATCAATCGCGATGAATTGCCGTTGCGTCCGTTCGACGATCCGGAAGGGGCTCAACCGATCCCGGTGACGCAACTCGTGCCCGGTGAAGAGCACTGGACCGTCTCACGGGACCTGGTGCGCTATATCTCCGCTCTCGAGGTCGTCAAGGACCTCGGCGTCATCCGTTTCGACAACAGCGGACTCGAGGTCGCGCGACGGGCGTACGAGCGCTACAGCTGGGTTGGTGACGACTTCGGGTCGGTTCGCGGTGAAACGGAGTGGACGGTCACCTTCGAGCGGGAAGACTGGAAAGCGTCGACGACCACCCGCACCGTATTGACGTCCACCGCGGAAAACTTCCGCATCCAAGCCGAGCTACGCGCGTATGAGGGCGGCCAGTGCGTCGCCACCCACGAATGGGACCGCACGGTACCCCGTGACCTCGTGTGAGCAATGCGGCATGTCATCTCAGAAGGCAGCAAACTCTGAATATGATGCTCCGGAACGGTAATCGGCCTGGTCCGCGTCCACCTGATCCCGGATGGCCAACGGTGTGTTATCCGAATTCCTGGGTTCCCTTCGTGACCCTCCACACGACAGCAGGATCCGGCGCATTCTCGGCCATGAAACGCGCTCGCGACATGCACGCTCATGGAGTGCCTGCCCGGCCCATCGACGGAGCACAATCGACCGCGTCCCGGCTCTGATCAGCAGCCTGGCGTCGGATGCCGCTGCTCGACTTGTCATCGGCATCATGAACGTCCGACCAGAACCTGCCCACCTCAACGCTGTTGTCAATCAGAATCTTTCACCGCGAAATCGGGCCGTGTCCCTCGCCGGGTCACGCCCGCGTGGTCTGTTCCAGGTCGATCACGATCTTACCGAGCACGTGCCCGGACTCCATCGCGCGCAGGGCTTGCGGCGCTTCATCGAAGGGGTAGGTCTGCAAGATCTTGGGGTCGACCTTGCCCTCGGCGACCAGGCGGGCGACGCTGGGAACCCCTGCGGTGCCCGATACCAGGAACGTGCCACCGATTTCGTCGACACCGGGATCGACGATGGAGACGATGCGGGCAGGGTTGGTGATCAAAATGGCGACCTGCCGCAGGGGTCCGCCGCCGACAAGGTCCAGGATGGCATCGACACCACCGGGGAGCAGTTCCCGCATCTGCTCGACGACGTCGCCACTGTCGTACGGCACCAGCGTCGCTCCGAGACTCTCCACCAGCGGCCGCTTGGCCGCGCTCCCGACACCGAAGACCGCGGCACCACGGTCCCGCGCCAGCTGTGCCCCCATCACGCCGACCCCGCCACCGATGCCGTTGATCAGCAGCGTCTGGCCCTCGACGATGTCGAGTCGCTCCAGCACCTCCCAGGCGGTCCCGCCAGCCACCGGAAGCGCCGCCGCCTGCAAGAAACTCAGCTGCGGGGGCTTGTGCGCGGTCGCCTCGGCGAGCAGCACCGCGTGCTCGGCGTAGCTACCGTGCTCCGGTGCGGACCTGCCCATCACCGCGTCGCCCTCGGAGAAGCCGGTGACGTCGGATCCGACCGCCACCACGACACCCGACGCTTCGACACCGAGAACCAGGGGGAAGGCCGGGGTGGCTTGCGGGTCGGCCATCGCTCCGCTGCGGATCTTGTAGTCGATCGGATTGACCCCGATGGCCTTGACCCGGATCACCAGCTCGCTGGGACCCGGGGCCGGCTCCGGCCGGTCGAACCAGGTCTCGGTCTCGGGACCGCCGTAGGAGGTGTAGCCGTAGGCCCTGCTCATCCTGGTGTCCTCCTGAACGTTGCGGCACGTATCCGTTCCCATCCTGCCTCTCCCAGCCCTGCGGCCGCAGGGCGATCGCGAAGGCCGGAAATGTGCGTTCGTGGTCCGGGGTGCGCACGGCCACGACGGCCCAGGGACCACCGAGTTGGATGCGCAAGGTCATCGCGAATTCTTGGGCGACGAGCGACGGCGTGGGGGCTACGGCAGCCGCACACTCCTCGAGAGGGTGGCGGGGTGTACGGGTGGGCCGTCGGGGTACTCGAGTCCGCGACCCGGAATCCGACGAAAGGCAGGGGACGTGACCGAAAAACCGGACACCACGCAGGCACCGCGACCACTGGCCCTCGTCACCGGCGCTTCGCACGGCATCGGTCTGGAACCGGCGAAGCTGTTCGTGCAGGACGGGTACGACCTCGTCGTGGTGGCGGACTCCGACGCACTCGACTCCGCGGTCGCTGACCTCGCCTGCACGGGAGCGACGATCATTTCCGTGCGCGCCGACCTGAAGACCGAGGAGTGCGTGACCACGGTGTACGCGGCCGTCGGGGAGGACGGCAGGCCTCTGGCCGCGGCGGTTCTCAATGCCGGTGTGGGACGCGGTGGTTCATTCGTCGATACCCGCTCGCCGACACGCTCGCCGTCGTCCACCTCGACGTCCGCTCCACCGTGCACCTGGCCAAATTGGTTTTCGACGACATGACGCGACGGGGCATGGGCAAGGTGCTCGTCACCTCGTCGGTGGCGTCGACGATGCCCGGCCCCTACCAGGCGGTGTACAACGCCTCGAAGTCCTTCGTGGAGTCGTTCAGCGAGGCGTTGCACAGCGAACTGACGGGCACCGGTGCGTCACCATCACCGCGCTGATGCCCGGGCCGACGGACACCCACTTCTTCGCGCGGGCGAGATTGGGCGACACGGCGCTGGGGCAGGGCCCGAAGGATGATCCCGCCGCGGTCGCGAAGCAGGGGTACGACGCGATGTGGCGGGGCGAGCGGAAGGTGGTCGCCAGTTCCGTGCTGTCGAAGGTGATGGCTACGCTCGGCGCCGCCACGCCGGACGCGGTCGAGGCGGCCGCACACAAGGTCCTCGCCAAACCGGGATCGGGACGGTAGCTCGGCCGCACCACCGCCACGGGGAGCGCCGACAGTCGAATATGCTCCGGGGCAATAAAAATAACCCAACTCTGATGTGCAGATTGGTGGGCGAGGGTGGTCCGTTATGTCGAGCGGGTCCGGCGGTGTGCCTGTTCCGAAGGTGCGGCGTTGCTGGATGGCGCCGGTGCCGCGGGCGAGGACCGCTGGTGGGCCTGGTGCGCCCGGTGGTAGTCGCTGGTGCGACCCAGGGCGGGGCGAAGATGGTCGAGCAGGCGCAGGATCGGGTCGGTGGCTGGGACCAGATGCCCGGAGACCGGGTCGATGCCGTGCCCGTCGATTCCGTCGCGGGCGGCGCGCCAGTACGCCGCGTGCGTATCCACCGGGCTGGGGGTGTAGCCCCGGAGGAGCGCGGTGGGCGGTGACGACAGACCCTGGATCAGGGTCGCCACTACCGCGGCGTCGTCGTCGGTCGCGGGCACGTCGGCGATTCGGGCTTCGATGGCAGTGGCACGAAATTTCTGTAGTGCTGACTGTAGACTTCCTCCAGTCATCGGCATAATATTGACCGCAGATCGGCGGAGACGACCCCTCCGGGGGCCGCCCCGACAAGACACCGACGGGAGCGGAACTCTTCCAGATGCGGGTTCCGTACCCGGAACCCGCATCTGACGAATGAGACTGTTCATCCGTAGGCGCGGGGTCTCGAGTCGAGAGGCAGGTGTTGCGTAACTCACGAGATCTGAAAGCTGTGCATCGAATGTCGGGGTACCGGCGGCCGCTGACACCGTGGTGAACGCGGGCGGGACCCCGGTACCGCAGGCGCGCAGTCCCGCCCCGACCATGAAGAAGCACCGAGGTATTCGTGGACGAGAACCCTGACCGTGAAACATCGAGGAACGAACTCGACAATGACGACTATCCGGCGTTCAGCATGGGCCGCGCCGTCGACACCCTCGGTGTCACCGCCGCCTTTCTCCGCAGTCTCGACGACATGGGTTTGGTGGTGGCGCAACGTTCTCCGGGTGGGCATCGCCGGTATTCGCGGAATCAACTCCGCCTCCTCTCCCGCGTACGCGAGCTGGTCAGTAACGGCACCGCCGTGGAAGCCGCGTGCCGCATCGTCTCGCTCGAAGAACAACTCGCCGACGCGCGGCGCGATCTGCGGGATCAGACCGCCGACGACCGTTCCTGACGGCGATGCAGGATCAGGGATTTCGAGTACAGCCAACCGGCGGGCGCCGTTACCGCGCTTTCAATTGGTTAGTCATGAGCACAATGCCTGAAAGAGGTATGTGAGATGGCGTCTGAAAGAGGTATGTGAGATGGCCGCCGAGCTAGTTGGTGACATGTCGGCGACCAATGCATTGGACGTCGTCATCGAGGGGGTGGCAGCACTGCGGGGTGAGGCGGCGACGCAGAATCTCGAGACGGTGCTGGGTCGGCTCGCGAAAACCGCCATTGTGGCGGTTGCCGATGCGGATGCGGTCAGCGTCACGCAACTCGAAGACGGGGTTCCGCGCACCGTTGCCTCGACCGACGACGCAGTAATCGCCCTCGACGAATGCCAGTACGCCGCTGGGCGGGGCCCGGGCCTGCAGGCCGCGACGCCATTGCGTCCGGTCCGAGTGGCGGGCGCAGATCGCGACCGGTTTCCCGAATTCACCATCGCCGCAGAGAACGCCGGAATTCGGGCGTGTCTGTCGGTACCGGTTCTGCTCGATGATCGAGATCCCGGCGATGTAGTGGGAGCGTTCAACGTCTACAGCTACCGTGTCGAGGCATTCGACCCGTTCGACGAGCGGTTGCTGCGGTTGTTGACTACCGCAGCGTCGGCCGCGATCGGCAATGCGCGGGGTTGGCAGCATGCCAGCACGCACGCCGAACAACTCGCGACTGCGTTGGTCTCGCGGGCGGAGATCGATCAAGCCAAGGGTGTGCTGATGGCCGTTCACGGGTTCACCAGCGATCAGGCGTTTCGCCATCTCAAGCAGATTTCCCAGCGCACGAACACCAAACTCAACCAAGTTGCCCGCAAGTTCATGCAGGACTGCACCACTGATCGCCTGTCGAAGCGCGAACCGGGCGGTGAAGCAGCGGGGGATTCCGTGTAGATCCCGGGTGGGAGATCAGCCAGGCAGGCCTGTTCCGGCCTCGCCGGTTCGATCGTTACCGCTCCCGCGGTTCGGGAGCGGTGGCATCCTCACCGATCCAGTGGACGAGCGTGGGGACCGGAAAGGCCTCCGGGGTTCGGCATTCAAGGTGCAGCAGATCGGCGATGAGTTCGTCCGTTCGGTCGCCGATACGCTCGGGCTGAGGGTGTGACCCGACTCCGAGTCCGGTGATGATCAGGATGCGGTCGATGCGCTGGCCCTCGATGCCCAATGACCAACCGAAATGGTGATTCCAAGCGACCAGGATGCGGCGTCCGCTGTAGTACCGGAACTGCTTCGGTAGCACCACCAGTGCGTCGAACGTGACCGTGTCCCATCGGCGCATCGTTTCGGTGTTCAGTGCGACCGCGACCGCGACCACGTACGCACTGATGTCCGAGGGGTCGGCGGCGCCGGCGCGATGCTTCATCGAAGAACTCTTTCTCTTTCGCGGAACACCCGACCACCGTGGTGACGTCCATGATGCTCCATTGGTCCTGGTCAGCGCGCAAAGAGCGGGGCGATCCCGCCGGTGTGGATGGGTGTGTCGGACCGGTCAAATGTGGGGGATTCGATCTGCCGGTGCGACCGGCAAAATCCGCAACCGCGGCTTTGCGCTGTCGCGCTTGGGATGGTCACAGTCAAGACGCGACCACCACCGGGTCGCCGCCCCTCCAGCACGCACACCACCGAGTTCGTGGTGCCGAGATCGATCCCGACCGCCCGTGCCACAACTCCCTCCTTACACCCCGGGCGCACCCTCGGCGCACCGCCGAAACCCTCCCGTTGACAGTTCAATTTTCTCTCCGTACAACAACCAGCGTCAAGAAAATATGCCACAATTGCAGGATGTTTTCTCCTGCCGCGGGAGGACCTACGACGGTGCTGGCTACCGCCCCGCGCAACGCATGGGTGGGGTCAACCCAAGGCCGGCATTGCCGTAGCCGCCCAGGCAGCCACTCGCCGCCTCGCACCGCCGAGGGCGAGATTTTCTCTCCCAGATGCACGAGGTTTGTGGCAGAATGTAACCGCTCGGACAGGCGCGGGCGGTGGACGCCCGCACATATGGTCGGTGGCGGTGACGATGACAGATGAAACACTGGTGGCGCTGAAAGACTACGAATACCTGATCCTCGAGCACGGCTGCGAGAACGTCAGCCTGGTCTGGCATACCGACTCGCTGGTGTTCGGCGAGGCCGGCTGCGCCGACATCGACATGCTCGCCCAACCCGGTTTCACCCCGGCCACCGAGTGCTTCGCCCGCCGCGAGGACACCTGAGACGGCCGCGGAGCGGAACCGCGGGGCGGACCGGCACCCGCCATCCCCGCGATCGGATGCGATCCCCAGCAGCGAGGAGGTCGATGACGATGACAACTTCACCCCGCATCACCACCGCACACGACGAGATCCGCCGGTGGATTCAGGCCCATCGCGGCGCACCGGCACGCGATGCGACGGGTGCTCTGCGGATCGACTTCCTCGGCGTCACATCCGGACTCGAGCACCTGTCCTGGAACGAGTGGTTCACCGCCTTCGACGAGCAGGGCCTGGCCCTGTGCTATCCGCACCCCCATATTCGCGGCGGAACCAGCGCCTGGTGCGAACTGGTGCCCCGCGCACGGACCGGTGCCGGTTCGGCGAGATGAGCACCTGGCACAGTCACTATCTCGGCCCGGGACCGAACGGAGCTGAGGTGGTGGCGCGACAGCTGTCACAGCAATCTCCGGCGCACATCGCCTGCTGCGGCACACATACGGTGAGCGAGCAGACTCGCCGCCCGTAACCGGTCATGTCCGCGTTGACGAGTGTCCCGGCACGCCGGTGCCGAAACGGTGTGCCGGGTGCGTTAGTGGTGTTCGCGTTCGCCGGCGCTGTGGGTGCGGGTGGGGCCGGCCCGCAGGCGGGGATTCTGCCCGGAGGCTGACCGCCGTCGAGGCCTTCCGGGCTGCGCCGCATCACTCGCGGACCGGTCCTCGTCAGCGTCGACCTCGGGGGCACGGGAGGCACCAGTGTGGTCTGTACTGGTCACGGGATCCTGCTCGGCGCGCAGTTGCGCGTTGTCGGCTTGCAGGCGGCGGTTGTGGCGTTCGAGTTCGTCCGTGCGGTGCTCGAGGTCGAGAACCCGGCCGATACCGACGAGGTTGACGCCGGCCTCGATGAGTTCGGCGATGCGCCGAAGCCGGGCCAGGTCGTAGTCGCTGTAGCGGCGGGTGCCGCCGTCGGTGCGGCCCGGGGTGATCAGCCCGTAGTCCTCGTACAGGCGCAGCGCCGCGACCCCGAACCCGGACAGCTCTGCGGCTACCGAAATGCCGTAAACACCGCGCAGCGACGGTGATTCGGAGTCGTACCGCTCGGATTTTTCGGGCACTTTTGCTCCGATCGGGAATTTTCTCGCACAACCTCTTGTCATGGTCTACGACAGATGCTATACCAAACCTACAGCATCTGCTGGAGTTTACCTGGTGGAATGAAGAGGGTTTCAGGAGGTGGACACGATGTTGATGCGTACGGATCCGTTCCGCGACCTCGACCGTCTGACGCAGCAGTTCCTCGGCACCGCGGCCCGTCCGGCGGTGATGCCGATGGACGCCTGGCGCGAACAGGACCGGTTCGTGGTGGAGTTCGATCTACCCGGTGTCAATGCCGACTCGCTGGATCTGGACGTCGACAAGAATACTCTGACGGTGCGCGCCGAACGGTCCGCGCTCGACGAGAACCGAGAGATGGTTGCAGCCGAGCGTCCGCGCGGGGTGTTCAGCCGGCAGTTGTTCCTGGGGGAGAACCTCGATGCGGACAAGATCGAGGCGAATTACGACGCCGGGGTGCTGCGGTTGACGATTCCGGTCGCCGAGAAGGCCAAGCCCCGCAAGATCGAAATCAGTAGTGGGCATTCGGAGAAGAAGGCGGTCAACGCCTGAGGCACGGTCGACGGGGAGACCGTCAACGCTCGACCGAGGTGACAAGCTCGGGAGGGGGTGAATTGTCGATGACATTGGCGAACATTGTCACCGAGTTGAACGCCACCGTAATTCCGGAGCGCAGCGAACGCCAAGTGGTGTGGCCGTGGCACGAGCTCGACTACGCAGTGCTCGAGGCCGATTCGGATCACATCCTCGCCGACGCGCTGACGCCGCAGGCCGTGGTCCTGCTCGCTCGGTTGGCGAATGCGCCGGCCGGTCCGCCGCGGCCATCCCCTCCCGCTTCGATGGGGTGGACGGTGTCGGCTCCTCCGGTCCCGGAGATCCGGGCCACACAGCGTTCGCCACCGACATCCGGAAAGTCCCTCCGCAAGAGCATGTTTCGTATGTGATGCAATTCGGAAAAGGGGTGATGAATCAGACGAGTGCACCCAGCTCACGGGGTTCGACCGCTGCCGCCTCCTTCACCTGTCAATCCTTCGCGCGCGGCGCGCCGAACCCCGGGCACGCCGCCCGATGCCGCCGATCAACGAAAAGACCATACGACCGCGCACCCGACAACAATCCGTGGTGGTTGTGTCGGATGGACCGGGGCGCACGGCCATCAGTGGCGGACGGGGTCTTCGTCGGCCGTTCCGGGCGGGGAGTGCCCACCCCAGACATCTGGAGAATCAGGAAAAGCGTGGGCGGACCTTCCTGTGGTTCGGGCCCGCCCCGTCCTGGTGGTTCCGGCACCCCGAACGCCCGGAACCACCTTTCTCCTGCGCATCACACGAAAGGGGTGAGGTGATGGCCACCGGGCGGGATCCATATCGGGTGCTGGGCCTTTCCTCGTCGGCGTCCCGGGCTGACATTGCCAGTGCCTTCCGGCGGTTGCTGCGTGAACACCACCCCGACACCCGCACCCACCACCAAACCCCCGACCCGGCGGCGGACGAACGCCTCCAGCGCATCCTTTCCGCCTACACTCTGCTGCGCGACCCCGCACACCGCGCCGCCCACGACCGGGCAGTCACCGACCGCGCAGCGGCCGAACCCGGTGTCCGGCCTCCCCGATCGCCGCGGGCTCCGACCCAGCCTGCCACCCCGGTCCACATCCAGGTCGTCGTGCGCGGTACCCCGCCGCGGCGCCCACCCGCGGCCGGGTTGTGGGTGAGTCCGGTGCGATGGCACCACTGACAGGTGCACTTCTCCGGCTGAGGCCCGGTCGAACGCCAGACTGGATATACCTTTCCCGGTTGGGCACATTTTCTCCCGAATTGCAGCCCGAACCGCCCGAGCGGCCGGTATGAATCAGCGATTCTCGCAGCATGTTTGGTGGCTCGACCGAGTCCCGCGGGATGCGGAGGGCGGTGGTTTGGACCCGGTGGCGGCGCGGCGGGACAACCGCGTCGGCCACCCCGGTGGTGCCTTCGCGACGGGCGACCGTTCGGCCGTCTCGAGCGGAAGGCGAAGAGAATTGTGCCGGCGACATCGCCGTCGAGCGAATCCTCGGCCGGTACGAGAGTGTCGGCGGACATGAAAAACTGCCCATAGGCGGACACGAAAACGCCCACAGGCGGACATGAAACTGCCCACTGGCGGACACGGGTTTCTGCCCACTGGCGGACACGAAACTGCCCACCCGGGTCTGTCCGCCTGATACGGCACGTTCGATTTTCTTCCCGATCGCCTCCCCGGATCGGGGCCTCTCCTCGGGTTCGCTCGACGGTGCTACCACGCCGAGAATGCGAGCCACCGAGGAGAGGCCACCGTGAAGTCTGCCAAGGAAGTCATGGAAATTCTTGCTGCCTACGACCTGACGAAGTCCTACCGTGCCGCCGCCGCACTGGCGGGGTGCTCCCATCACACCGTCGCCCGCCTCGTCGCCGAGCGCGACACCGCCGATGCGCCGACCCCACCGCGGGAGAAGAGACCGATGCTGATCGACGAATATCTACCGAAAATCGAAGAATGGGTCGAACATTCGAAGGGCCGGGTCCGAGCCGACATCGCCCACGACAAGCTGCTCGCCCTCGGATTCACCGGCACCGAACGCACCACCCGCCGCGCCGTGGCCCGGATCAAACGCGCCTACCGACTCGGCCACACCCGGGTGCACAGGCCGTGGATCACCGAACCCGGCCTCTGGCTGCAGTACGACTTCGGCGACGGCCCGGTCGTCGACGGCACCAAGACGGTGCTGCTGTGCGCGTGGCTGGCCTGGTGCCGGCACCGGGTGGTGATCCCGTTGCGCGACCGCACCGCCCCGTCCGTCTACGCGGGCCTGGACCGGACCTTCCGCCGGATCGGCGGTGTCCCGACGTATCTGCTCACCGACAACGAGAAGATGGTCACCACCGAACACATCGCCTCGGTCGCCGTCCGCAACCCCGGCGTGGTCTCCTTCGCCCGGTTCTACGGCCTGGTCGTGAAGACCTGCCTGCCCGCGGATCCGGCCACCAAGGGCGGGGTGGAGAACACCGTCAAACTCGCCAAGGCCGACCTGGTGCCCACCGACCACAACCTCGCCGCCGAGTACGACAGTTTCGACGACCTCGAGGCCGCCTGCACCGCGTTCTGCGAGCAGGTCAACACCCGCCTGCACCGCACCACCCGCCGCATCCCGGCGGAGATGCTCGCCGAGGAACGCCTGCACCTGCATCCGGTCCCGGCCGCCGCACACACCGTCACCTGGGGTGTGACCCGCACGGTCCCGGACAACACACCGATGGTCGCGTTCGAGAACGGCCAGTACTCGGTGCCGCACACCCTGCGCGGGCAGACGGTGTTCGTCCGCGCGCACGGCACCGGTTCCTCCGAGCGGATCGTCTTCGTCCACCACGGCGAGGGTGGTCCGGTCGAGGTCGCCCGGCACCGGCGGGCCCGCCCCGGCTCCCCGCAGATCTGCGACGAGCACTTCCCGCCGCCCCCGGCCGGGATCCTCGACCGTCAGCCGATCCCGCGGACCGACGCCGAACACGCGTTCTGCGACATCGGTGCCGGTGCCCGGCTGTGGTTGTGTGAGGCCGCCGAGGCCGGCACCGGGAAGATCCGCGTGAAGATGGAGCACGCGGTGTCGCTGGCGAAGCTGCTCGGCGCCGAACGGGTCGACTGGGCGCTCGGGCACGCCGCCGCCTACGGCCGCTTCGCCGAGGGCGACCTGATGGCGATCCTCGACGCCCACCCCGCCGGCGTCGCCTCGGATCGCACCCACCGGGCCGGAGAATCTCGGTCCCTGGCCCAGGGCACCAGCGGCTGGGCCGCCCTGGGGGACGGGGTTCCCGACGAGGAGGCCACCGAACTCTAGCGACACCCGCATGAACACGAAAAGCTCTGCACCACCAACTAATCGAGTTCACCGTCCGATTCAACCGGCACCCCGAAGGAGACCCTCGTGACCACCGCACCACCGGCGGCGCCGCCGCTGCCGACCGACCTGGAAACCCTGCTGCACCGGCTGCGGCTGCCGCACATCCGCCGCGCCGCCCCCGATGTCCTGGCCACCGCCCGCGCCCAACGGTGGGAACCCGCCGAGGTCCTCAAGGCGCTGCTCACCGAGGAGGCCGCCGGGCGGGAGCGCTCGGCGCTGGCCACCCGCCGCGCCACCGCCGCGTTTCCTACCGGCAAGACCTTCGACGCCTGGAAACCCGAGCTGTCGTCCATCCCGGCGCCGACGCAGCAGGCGCTGCGCACCCTGGAATGGATCGAGCGGCGCGAGAACCTGGTGGTCTGCGGCCCGTCCGGCACGGGCAAGACATTCTTCCTCGAGGCCCTCGGCCAGCACGCCGTCGAACAGGGACGGAAGGTGTTGTGGTTCACCCTCGAAGACCTCGGCGCCCTGATCCGCCGGCACCGCGCCGACGACTCGGTCTCGGGGGCTCTGACCAAGCTGCTGCGCGCCGATCTCGTGGTCATTGATGACATCGGCCTGTTGCCGGTGGCCGCCGACGCCGCCGAGGGCCTCTACCGGTTGGTCGACGCCGCATATGAGAAACGCGCCCTGGCGCTGTCGTCGAATCTTCATCCGGCTGGATTCGACGAGCTGATGCCCAAGACCCTGGCCACCGCCACCGTCGATCGGCTCATGCACCACGCCCACCTGTGTCAGACCAGCGGTAAATCGATCCGGATGAGCCAAGCCCTCGCCGGCACCGGCGTCGACCCACTCACCTGACCACAACACAACACCGTGGGCAGTTTCGTGTCCGCCAGTGGGCAGAAACGGATGTCCGCCAGTGGGCAGAAACGTGTCCGCCTATGGGCAGGTTTCGTGTCCGCCAGTGGGCGGGAACGAATGTCCGTTGACACGAGAGGGCGGCCAGTCCACGGCGGCCGGTGCGCGGAGATCAACCAGAACCCAGATTTTCTCACTCCCGGTACGTTCGCGAGTGAATGTGCGCGGTCGCCGCTCCGCCCCCGCGGGTGGAGAGGTGGCCCGTCGACATGAAACCTTGCATCTCCGAAATATCTGTAGTGAAGACTGTAGACATTGCGATGTCGCCGTTGTAGAGTTCCTCTTGTCGCAAGGAAAGAGTTCACGAGGTGCGGGAGAGGATGAACTGCCCGCAGAGAAGTACCGCTAGACCAGGATGTGCTGGGTGAGGGTTGATGTGAGTGTGTAAGGCCCCGGCACATCCGGCGGCTGCCGGGCGGCACGAAGAGCCCGACGGCCGGAAGAAGTGCAGTAAATAAGGAAGTGAATCCCGCTCCGGCCCCCGGTGCCTCACGGCGCCGGGGGCCCTGTCCGTTGAAAGGTGTCACCCCCATTCAGGAAGATTCGCCCGACCGTGACCCTGCCGGGAAGCTCGACGACGAGGACTACCCGGCCTACAGCATGGGTCATGCCGCCGAGATCCTCGGCGTGACGCAGGCATACCTGCGCAGCCTCGACGCCGCGAAGCTGCTCACCCCCGGACGCTCGGAGGGCGGCCATCGCCGCTACTCCCGATACCAGCTGCGTCTCGCCGCGCGAGCCCGCGAACTGATCGACCAGGGCACCGCACTCGATTCCGCGTGCCGCATCATCATCCTCGAAGACCAACTCGCCGAGGCCCGACGCATCAACGCCGAACTCCAGCAGGTCCAGCAGGCCCACGGGCCCTCATCCGGTCGGATCGGCCCCGCCCTGGGATGAGACGGCACCGGCGTCGGTCGCTGAAGGTCGCGTCCTGCCAGCTCGACGTTGACCAACTGACCATCGCCCTGGGAGGCGAGTTGGAGTGGTGAGCGCGTCGTTGGTGACGTAGCCGGTCGAGTCATGGGAGTGCCTTTCTCGGAGGGTAGGAACTCGAATGTCTGTTGCCGAGTGGTACCACTGCATCCCACCGTGAAACAGCCACGGCACTGGGTGCCAGTCACCGTGTGGACCCGCTGCGGCACTGGTCGTTGCAGGCGGGGGTGCGCATGAGTTCTGTCCGTCGGCGTCCCGGCGGAGGTGGTCAGGTCGCGGCGCAGCGGGATGCGGATCTCAGGCCCGTGTTAGCGCGTGGTGTGGGTGGGTAATGCGTAGAGGACGTCACCGCCCGTCCTTTTCCATCCGATTCCCATGTGAGGTACCCATGTCGACTGATGCGATCGTGCTTCTGAAGAACGACCACAAGGAGATCCGGAAATTGTTCCGGGATTTCCGCGGTGCGGGACCGAACGCCGAGGTGGAGAAGGGTCGCATCGTGAACAAGATCATCGAAGCGCTGACGGTGCATACCTATATCGAAAACGAGGGGATGTATCCGAAGGTGCGTGAACTCGTCCCGGATCTCGAGGACGACATCCTCGAATCCTACGAAGAGCACCACGTCGCGGACGTGCTGGTCGTCGAGCTGGCAGCGATGAAACCCGACGACGAGCGGTTTGACGCGAAGACCACCGTGCTGATCGAGAGCGTCGAGCACCACATCGAAGAAGAAGAGCAGGAGTGGTTCCCGAAGGTGCGAGAACAGCTGGGACGTAAACAACTCCAGGAAATCGGCGCGAGGTTGCTGGAATTGAAGGAGAAGGCGCCGAGGTCTCCATCCCAACCGTCGGCATTGAAGAAGACTGTCGACGCCGTCCTGAAGTAGGGGGTGTGAGCGCGGACGGACGGCAGCGAACCATGCATCTGGCGGAGCGGACCCTCGATACCGCACGGACGCTGTTTGTGGGGATGCCGTTCCGGGTGGCCGCCGCGATGCGGGGCGGCGTCCGGGTTTTCCATCCGCGTGGCCTGGTAGCAACGGGGCACATCGAACTCGGCTCCCCCTGGTGGACGCTGAAGACCGGAACACCGATCGACGTGGTGGCGAGACTGTCCGGGGGAGTGGGAACTCCGTCGGGAGTACCGGACGTGCTCGGGCTGGCGTTGAAGATCCCGCTCGATCCGCCCGACACCGAATGGGATCTTCTGCTGGCCAGCTCAGGCACCTCGGCGGTGACTCGAATTCTCCCGCTCCCCGCACGGGGGTGGAGCAGCGCCCGGTACAGCAGCCTGATGCCCTATTCGTCGAACGGAACGGACACCCAATGGGTGCTGGCCGTCCCGGTGGGACCCCATCCAGCGACGACCTCACTGGATTCGCTGAGGCAGTCCCTCACCGACGCGCCGCTGCGGTTCCGCTTGGATTTGGTCTCGGCGACCGGGTCGCCCGTTCCGGCTGGGCAGGTGACGCTGACACGGGTGCAGGAGCTGACGGACGACGAGCAACCCACCTTCGACCCGGTACTCCACTGTCCACCGGGGTTGGCGCTGCGCCCCGCATGGCTCGCCGGGGTGCGGGTCGGCGCGTATCGGGGTAGTCGCCACGGCCGCGGCGACCCGTCCTCGTAGATCTCGCCGAGTAACGCTCCGACGACGGCGTCTATGCATGCTGACGGCCGCGGATCACCACGATCTCTTCGCTGCGCTGATCCGCGGTGATGATGCCGCGGGACGCGAGCATGCGGCGACGCGCGGTCAGGACGGGACCGAAGGGAATCTCCCGCCGAGCGATGACGTCGACCCTCAAACCCTGCTCTTCGAGCATGACCTGGGACGTCGGGTGCCTGGGTGCAAATTCGGTCGAGGAGCAACCTGTCGGTGCCGGCATCCCAGGCGCGCGCCATGCCGGAGCCGGGGATTCGGTCTTCCTCAGAGGGCACGTACGGTGGGGGAGAGATCACCAGGTCGAAGCATTCGCCCCGGACGCGCACGGTGACGCTGCCCTGTAACACCGGATCGTGTGCCCGTGCACGCGAGCGTTGATACGTAAGTACCGCGCGGCGCGAGATGTCGATCGCGGTGACGCTGCCGGCCCCCCCACTCGGCTGCCCGAACGGTGAGCGCTCCGGTGCCGGTGCAGATGTCGAGGACACGCGTTTGCGCGTCTGGTGGTCCGCCAGGGTGCCACCGAACAGCCAAGTATCGTCCTGTGGTGGATAGCCCCGGGATCGTAGGATCAAGACAACTCCTCATGCCTTCGGGACCGAAACGCCGCACTTATCAGCGCAGTGCGTCTTCGAGCAAGAACAGGGCATGAGCGGTAGTCGCTTCCACCACGTCGCCGGGATCTCCATCGAAGTGCCGCAGCTCGGTGCGAGCGGAACCGTCGACAAAGACCCCGAACCAGACGGTCCCCGGTGGTTGTCCGTCCTGAGGTTGGGGTCCGCCGGCACCGGTGACCGCCACCGCAAGATCCGCGCCGAGCAACTCCGCTACTGATGTCGCCATCGCGCGGGCACTGGGTTCGCTGACAACCGGGCCGTCTGGAACCTGCAGTAATCCATGTTTCACCGAGCTGGCATAGGCCACGATGCTGCCTCGATACCACTCGGACGACGACGGCGCGGCACCGAGAACGGAGGAGATTCTCCCGCCAGTCAATGATTCCGCGGTCGCAATGGTGAGTTGCCGGTCGCGCGCCACGACAGAGATCCGTTCCGCACGCTCGTCGCAACTACTCACTCGCCGCGCCCCGGCCGATGCGGTGAAGTCCAGATACACTGGCCATTCCGGCCGCGAGCACAATCACCAACAACATCACATTGATCATCGGACCTCCACCTCGTGCTTCGAGCAGGACTCGTTGCTGACTCTCCCGGACTGCAATTCCTGCGAGTAGTGCACCGCTCGCCTTCGACATTCAGTCGCCGGCGCCGATACTTTTCGGCGGCCCCGCCGGCTACAGGCTGAACCGGGGAGCCTGGCCGTCATCGCGTCCGGACACGACGACGACGTGAGTACCGAAATACCCCGCGACGAGTAGGCGCAATCCCAGAATCGCAATCGCCATACACGGGAGTGCCAGTCGGCAGAACCACTGCGCGCCATCTGACGATGAGCGAGGGGGTGCGGACCGGGCCCCCACAAGCTCGTATCGACGACTCGCGGAGTCCCGGTTCGGCCCGAAGTGCAGGAAGAATTAGGGCCAGTCCGCGAGTTCACGGACTGGACCCGAGGGAGCGCACCTGAAAGCCGCAACAGCCACCGAAGGGTGCTATCAATCAGGTCGACACACTGCGCATGCATATAATTACCCACCACCCTAGGAGCGCACGGCCTCCTTGGTTCTCAACCTTCGGGGCGTGCGTATACGTCAGAGGTTGGGAAGCGCTGCGGCGAGGAAGACGACGCCGGCGGCGATTCCGAAAGTCCCGGTGAGCATGCCGAGGAGCGCTACCAATCCCTTGGACTCGTTCCCTTCGACCCCGGGGTGTCGGTTGGCGGCGATTCCGGCAGCGATGGCGCCGGCACCGAGCAGGATGCCGAATCCGAGCATCCAGAACATCACGTTCGACAGCGAGCCCAGCATGATCGAGAGGTCACTGCAGTATTCGCCGAGAGGACGACGCGGCCTGGTGGGCCAGGATGAGTGTGGCTCGGAATTGTGGCGATCGTGTCGGAACTCGGTCGTGGTGGCAGTCATCTCTCAGGTCCTCAGAGTACGGGCAGTGGGTCGGATGCGTTTGTCCGGCATCGGGTTCGGTCCAGCGGTGTGTCGCTGGACCGAACCCGGGTGCGTGGTATCAGCCTTCGATGGGGGTGCGGTCACCGCATGCGACGGGTGAGCCGCTGCGGGTGATCTCGATGCGCCGCGGTTTCGCTCGTTCGGTGACCGGCAGGATTACGCTGAGAACACCGTTGTCGTAGCTCGCCGAAATGCGGGCGACGTCGATGTTCTCTCCGAGCGACACCTGGCGCCGGTAGCGGCCGCTGAAACGTTCCGATGTCAACCACTGCACACCGTCGTCTGCCTGGCTTCGATGGGCGGTCAGGGTCAATACCCCGGCGTCGACATCGATGTCGATCGAGCCGGGGTCGATGCCGGGCAGATCGGCTCGGGGTGTCGCCTCCCGGGTCCACTGGAGACTCTCGGTGACCCGATCGGCTCTGTCGGCGGGTTGGAGGAATGGGAAATAGGCCTGTTCGGCTTCGAAGGGTGGGATCATCGATCTTGCCGTGAAGCAGACGGTGGGCGTGGCGGTGGGTTTGCTTACTGGGAAAAGCGCGTTACCGTGTAGAGCAGAGGTTGAGTTCACAGCCCGGCAGACAGTGTCCGTCACCGGCTACGATTCTCGGCCTTTCTTTTTGGGTTTCTCGGGTCGGTCCCACCCTGGAGGAACCTCATGACCTATTTCCATTCCGTCGTCGACTCTCCGGAACAGGTGCAGTCCTGGTTTGCGGACACCTGGCGGTGGAACACCACCGCTGCCGGGGCCACCGAATCCCGCATCGACATCGACGAGCCCCCCCCCGGGCGGCCCGGTCGTGATCCGGGAACGTGGACGCCGTCACCGTGCCGGCGTCCCTCGAGATCGCTCGCTTGTCGCCGGCTTCAGCAGGGGGCATCTGACCACGGAAAAATAGACCGATTGGTATTTTAAGTTTGTTGTCTCGTGCGCCGAGCATCGTGGCCGGTCTCCGGCGCAAGGACTCGCCGCGGACCAGACTGCCCACCGACTGTCATCGCGGAGATGTGGCGCATCTTGGAGTCCTCCCGGGAGGTCGAGTCGTCGTTGTTTTCCTCGCCGGAGGGGGAGCGTGGCCGGGACCGGGCGCGGCGCGAAGCGCACCCCAAACGAGTCTGCCCGGCCGAGAACACGAGTGGCACGTCTGCCGTGCAGAACCGAACTGAAATGAGTTGACACCGAGCTGATGACTTCTGTACCTGCTGAGAGTTTGACATGAGATGGTTTCTTCCCGCGCGGACCGATATTCAGACGCAGCGACCGAGTTCGGGTGCATGGGGTACCTGGCTGCGCAGTGCCCTCCAGCAGCCGGGGTTGGTGTCGGCCGTCAAATGCACTGTGGCGGTGCTTATCGCGTGGTGGCTGGCCGATCGAGTGCTGCAGAGTCCCGAGGCCTTCCTCGCGCCCTACGCCGCCCTGTTCATCATCGGCACCACGGTCCGCAGTTCGGTCGCCGCTGCCGCACGTCAGGTCACCGTCGTAGTGCTCGGTGTGCTTGTGGCCGCGCTGGCGACACAGACCTTGCCCGAACTCGCCGCCATCGCAGGTGCGGTCGCAGTCGGTACGATCCTCGGCCGCAGCCGGTGGCTGGCGCCGGACGGGATGTGGGTGGCGATCACCGCGCTGTTGGTGTTGCTGTACGGCACGGCAACAGATGCCACCCTGGTGTTTCATCGTGTCCTCGACGTCACAGTGGGTGTGCTCGTCGGTGTCGCGGTCAACGCTCTCGTCCTGCCTCCTGACAGGCTCTCCACGGCGCGTGATCTGATTCTGCAACGTGCCGAGGAACTCTCCGCCCTGCTCGCCGATCTTGCCCACGGGCTACGGTCCGGGCGCCACGATAGTGATCGAGGGCGGCAACGGGTGTGGGATCTGCACAAGTCGACCGGCGCCGGCGCTGCACTGAGTGAGGGTCGGGAAAGCCTGCGAGGCAACATGCGCAGCGTCGGCTGGGCCAGAGTCGGGGGATCTCGGGTGTACCAGCCGATAGCTACGATTCTCGACGACACGTTGCTGCAGGTGTCAGTGCTGGAGGTCGCAGTCGAGGCACTCACCGCCTCCGAGGATCGGTTGGAAGGTTCCACGGCGCCCATTCCGGATCAGCTTCGGTGCGAAGCAGCAGGGCTGATCGAGGGGTTCTCGGCTGCATTCGACAAACTCACGTGGGATCCTGCCCACCATCGAGAGCCCTATCTTCACGTTGTGCATACAGCTCTGCCCGATGCGCGCTCGCGCCTCGAGTCCTTCAGGGAGACAGTCCAACGGCGCCAACCCTCATCCGGTGCGTTGCAGGCGATCGCCTTGGCGGCGGATGGTCTGTGGGCCGCCCTGACCGTGCTGGATAATTTCGACGAGCAGCGGGAGCATCATTAGTTCCAGGTGCAGTCGACAGGGCCGGCCATGGTGGATGGTGATCGCCCCGTGGGGCGCAGAGATCTGTCACATCAACCGCAGCGGTGGAACAGGGGGTGGGAGTAGCTGACCGTCGTTTCACCGAGGCGGTGCGGCTCGATCAGTTCGCTGTGGTGGGCCCGCCCTCGCGCGTCCGTGGTTCTGTTTCGTATTCGCTGGTACTCCAGTCGACTCACTTCTTCGGCCATCGCCTTTGATCAGTTCATCTAGGACGCGGCGCTGTCGATCGCCGAGAAGGTATGCCTCGGAGGGGTGTGTAGAGACCGAGCCGTGCGGTTGCGTTCCACGCCGCCCGCTGTAATTGGCCGAGGGGGATCGGCAGAACCGCGGCGAAGCGCTCGAGCGTCTGCCGTTGCGATCGGCCGTGTGTGCCGCCAATAGCCGGGGAACGTGACGTGCGGGAGTCGGATGCCTCGCTGCTCGGCAATGTCGGCTGCCTGTCTGGCACTCACCGGTTGACAGTTCAGCCGCTCGCCTAGCTCGCTCACGGTGGCAGGCGGGCCTCCGAGCATGCGCGGCCTCCGATGCCCGAATCCCAACGCACGTGGTATCCGCCTCCTTGATGGAACCACCGACCCGTTAACGACCCGGGCGATGGAGGTGAGCGCCGATGCCTCCCACCTGCGGGGTTCCTGAAGAGTGGCGGCGCCGTCGCCAAGGCGGGTCTCACGTGGGTACGGCGCCGCTCGTTGTCCGGTAGCCGGTGCATCGTTGCCACGCAGGTCCGGCGTACGCGGGTAGTGGGGACGTAACGCTACTGCGCGTGAATCAGATCACATAAATGCGTGGTTGCTGAATACATCGACGCGGCCGCTCGCGGCGGCCCACCCCAAAAAAGCGACGAAGGCAGACTTCTCATGGCGACACCCACGAACCCGACGTTCTCCGTGTCCACACCTCGCACGCTGCGGCGACCCGGCGTGATGGGCACCGCCGAAATCAAGGCGAGAATCGAAGCCATCTATGTCGACGATCGCCGACCCGTCACCCGCACTGCTCGCTGACACAGTGCCGGTGGAGCACGGACCGGAGATTTGAGTAACGACCAAACGTCGCGCTTCGTTCCTCCTGCTTACGCTCGAACCTGCTTTGCTCATCGACACATCGCCTCGACACCTCGACACCTCGACAGGACAGCCAGGATGGAACCGGCAGCGGCGGACCCTCGTCTATTGCTCACGGTGATCGAACGCGCTCCGGATCTGGTCGCCATCTCGGACTACGACAGCGGTCGCCTGCGCTATCTCAACCCCGCTGGCATGCACCTGATGGGGTTGGCCGACGAGGCCGCGGTCGGGGCACGCAGGGCGCCGGAGTTCTTCACCGACGTCGGGGTGGTGCAGGCGCCCGAAATGGAATCGGCCCTGCTCGAGCAGGGCCAGTGGGAGGGCAGGTCGGAGTTCCGGCATTTCGTGACCGGGGAACCGATCCCGGTGACCGTGTCGATCTTCGTGGTCCAGCACACCGAGGACCACCGTCCGGCGGTGATCGCCTGCATCGCCCAGGACCTGCGGACGGCGCAGGAGCACGAACAACGCTTGCACACGGCGATGGAGGCGGCGGCGTACCGGGCCCGCGAACAACAAGCCCTCGCCGAGCTGAGTCGGCTCGCCGTGGACGGCGACCTCCACGACGTACTCGCGGGCGCCGCGGACGCGGCCGCCGCGTTGATGGGGGTCAACTGCGCCGCGGTCGCCCGGGCCGGTGAGTCGGGCGGGGTGTTGCGGGTGCTCGCCTACCGGGGGCAACCACCCGCACTGCAGGCCTTCGCCGCTGGTGCCGCTTCCCAACCGGGATATGCGGCGGCGGTCAACGAGACCATCATCTGCCCCGACCGCTATGGGGAGCACCGATTTTCCACCGACACCATGAAGACCCGGGGACTGCGGTCCGGGGTGTGCGTCCCTATCGGAAGCGCCGGGTCGGTGTGGGGTGTGTTGACCGCGCACAGTGTGCGCCCCCGGGAGTATTCCGACCGCGAGGTGATGTTCCTGCTCTCGGTGGCCGCGGTGCTGGCGGCGGCGGTCCGGCGTATCGAGGCGGAGGAGGGGCTGCGGTATCAGAGCGTGCACGATGTGTTGACCGGACTACCGAACCGGGCCCTGGCGCATCGGCGGATCGATGTGGCCTTGGAGGCGGCGCGCCGCAGCGAGTTCGGGGTTGCGGTGTTGCTGGTCGACCTAGACGGGTTCAAGATTCTCAACGACCGGCTCGGCCACGCGGTGGGCGATGACGCCCTGATCCGGTGGGCCGAACGGCTGCAATCGGTGGTGCGTCCCGCTGACACCGTGGCGCGGATCGGGGGCGACGAATTTCTCATCGTGTGCCCGGAGATCGGTTCGGTCGAGGATGCCATTGCAGTCGCGACCCGGGTCACCGAATTGCAGGTCGGCCCCGGTTCGGGCGGGCGTGGTCTTCGGTTCACCGCCAGCGTCGGCATCGCACTCGCCGGTCCGGACGGGACCCGTGAGTCGCTGATCCGGCGCGCGGACGCGGCGATGTATCAGGCCAAGGCCACCGGGAGTGGGTTCGCCGTGGCTCCATGAGCTGAATCGCCTTGCCGCTGAGTCGATTTTATGCTGACGTCGGGATGGTGGCTCGAGAAGGCGAGCGGAGTCTCCGACGCCATCCTGTCCCGCCACATTGCCACCGGCGTCTCGAGCCGGACGAGCCTCCCATGACCGGCTGCGAAGACCGCAATGTGTTGACGCCATCGCCGCGGTCATGGAGCGCACCGCGCCCGCCGACGCGTGCCACGCCTCCTCGCGCGCGTGCGATGAGTGGGCGGGACACGGTGCAGTCGTCTACCGTTTGGCGTAGTCGGCGACGCCGGTCCAGTCGATGACCACGCAGGGCTCATCACCGAGGATCCAGGCGTCATGTCCGGGCGGGCAGACCATGAGATCACCCGGCCCGAACTCCATGTCCTCTCCGTCGTCCATAACGATCTTCATGCGACCCGAGATGACGTAACCCATGTGAGCGGCTTGGCAGCTGTCGGTCTTGGCTATGGGTTTGACGTGTTTGGACCACTTCCAGCCGGGCTGGAAGGTTGCCCTCCCCACAGCGCCGGACGGGACGTTGACGAGTTCGAGCTTGCCCATGTCGTCCTCGAAGGGGCGGGTTTCCTCGGGTGAATTGAGACTCTTGCGGATGAGACCGGACATTGTTGTCCTCCCACGTCGTTGTGGCGGTACCGACTGAGGCGGCGGACCTTCGACCGCTAGATCGGAACCGCGCGCTGAAGCGAATTCCTCGTCCTCTGATTCTGGGCGGGCTCCCTGGCTGCCGCAATACTTAGCCTGGCCACGGGGTGAGTCGCTGCCGCCGACACGCTGGTGGCTGCTCGAGGATCGCGGTGTGAACGCTTGGAGGGGGACGGATGCGCGGCGTACGGGCCCTACCAGGACATGCCCGGGTGACCAATTGACGTCGCAGCATGAGTGTGAGACCAGGAAGTGTGTCCGGCACCACGGCCGTGGGGATCGGTGAGTGGAACTCGCCTTAGAATGGCTGTCTCGCTGGCGCGGGAAGCGGTCGAACACCCACACCCGTCATCGCTAGCACGGACCCATGACCGGAACAAACGGAGCTGCGCCGTCCCGACAGGGCGGTCCCGCCCTGGACGGCATCAATGGCCAAGGCCAAGGCCAAGGCCAAGGCCAAGGTGAGGCAGAAGCTGGACGGAGTGCTCGGGCTCGGGTCACAGCCGACCTGGTCAGCGGGCACCGTCGAGGTACGACGCCAGGTTCGCTAGGGAGGAGGCGATCCCGGCCTCGTGCCCCTTGGCCGATGCCGGGTGGCACGTCAGCGGCGGTGACGGTCACCTCGGTCCCGTCACCGGCGGCAATGAGGTGCCAGGTTATCGTCATGGTGCCGCGTACGACGGGTCGTCGGCTTCGAACACCGTCCGCTGTACTACTCGCTTCGGTGGCGTCAGGTCGGTGCGGGAAGTCGTGTTGTGCAACGACATTCCGGCATTGTTCAGACAGGCCCTCGGCCGAGCCGGGCTCGGGGGCGACAGGCGTGAAGGGGAGATGGTGGGTGAGAACGAAGCATCAACGGGTGCATGCAGTTTGGTGCCAAGATGGCGATCTGTGTCAGTCGCACTATTTGCCGACATGCACCGCACACTTCGCCGGTCGCTCGTTGACTCACATTCACGATTAGTCTGTGCGGTGATGGATACGTCCGAGAAGGCCGTCCGTGCGTCGGCGGCCGTGACTGCGGAAGGCAAGCGGAGTTGGCAATGAACGTTATCAGCGGTGCCGCGCGCGCCGCCAGAAATGCAGTCGGGGTTCTTCGGGACGCGGGTGAGGGCGCCTGGTCCTTTACGAGCAGCAAGCTGCGGCGACGGACGCAAACATCTGAGGAAGCCAGAGCCGGACGCGAGGTGGAACCCCAGTTCACTACCGAACCCGAGTCGGAGCCGATCACATCCGAGGCGCCGACCGCGAAGAAGGCTGCTGCTAAGGCGTCCGCGAAGAAGGCTGCGGCCAAGGTACCTGCGAAGAAGGCTGGTGCCGCCAAA
>NZ_JASHKX010000046.1:0-53120 GCF_030058635.1 Rhodococcus sp. IEGM 1305 | reverse complement strand
GGGCCTCGAGAAGCTCGCCACCGACTACGCCGACCGCGGACTGACCGTGATCGGCGTCCCGTGCAACCAGTTCATGGGCCAAGAGCCCGGCACCGCCGAAGAGATCGAGACCTTCTGCTCCACCACCTACGGCGTCACGTTCCCCCTGTTGGAGAAGATCGAGGTGAACGGCGAGAACCGGCACCCGCTCTACGAGGAACTGACCAAGGCCGCCGACGCCGAGGGCGCCGCGGGCGACATCCAGTGGAACTTCGAGAAGTTCCTCGTCGCACCCGACGGCACCGTGGTGAAGCGGTTCCGTCCCCGCACCGAGCCCGACGCCCCCGAGGTCGTCGAGGCCATCGAGGCGGTCCTGCCCAAATAGGCGGCTTCGCCGCTCGTGCGCCTTTTCGGTAGCTCCCACTACCGGAAAGGCGCACGAGCTTTGCTCGCTGTTCACGTTCACCTGTCACGCTGAGGACCATGACCGGACAGCTGATCGTGTCGGTGTCAGGAATCAAGGACGAGACGCGCGACTTCGCGGCCGCGTTCGCCGAGGAGATGGATGCGCGCGGCGTGCCGCTGTCGCTGCTCGTCGCCCCGCGCCTGAAAGACAAGTATCGACTGGTCAACGACCCCGCGACGCAGGATTGGGTTCGCGCGCGCCGATCCCGCGGCGACGCCGTCGTCCTCCACGGATACGACCAGGCCGCGACCAAGCGTCGCCGGGCCGAGTTCGCCTCGCTTCCCGAACACGAGGCGCGGCTGCGGCTGCTCGCGGCGGACCGGGTGATGGAACAGACCGGACTGCGCACCAGATTGTTCGCTCCGCCCCGCTGGCTGGCGTCGCAGGGCGCCGTCGCGGCACTGCCGTCCGCCGGGTTCCGGCTGCTGGCCACGATGACCGCCATCCACGACCTCGAACGCGAGACGTCGGTGCGGTCGCGGGTGCTGGGGATCGGTGAGGGATTCCGCGCCGAACCGTGGTGGTGCCGGGCGCTCGTCCTCGGCTCCGGACGGACCGCCAGGCGTGGGGGCGTGGTGCGCCTCGCCGTCACCGCGAAGCAGTTGGGCACGTCGGGACCTCGGCAGGCGATGCTCGATGCCGTCGACCTCGCGCTCTACCACGACGCGCGGCCGCAGGTGTACCGCTGGGAGCCGCGGATCCCGCAGATCGGTGCCGCCTGACCCGTGAGTACTTGTTAACCGCGGGCGGTTAATAAGTACTCACGGGGCCGTCAGGCCACCTCGACGCTCGACTCGCTCGGCATCGTGCGGAACTCGGTGCCCTCGGGCGCCATGTCCGAGTAGCGGCCGTAGAAGATGCCGGTGGCCTCGTTCGCGATGATCGCCTGGTGGATGGGCACCGCGACCCGCGGTGCGACGGCGCGCAGGTAGTCGATGGCCTCGGAGATCTTCAGCCACGGCGCCGCGGCGGGCAGCGCCAGCACGTCGACCTTCTGCTCCGGAACGAACAGTGAGTCGCCCGGGTGCATCAGCCGGGCGGGGTTGCCGGCGTCGCCGAGCAGGAACGCCGTGTTGTCGATCACCGGGATGTCGGGGTGGATCACCGCGTGCCTCCCACCGGTGCCGGTGACGTGCACGTCGCCGATGTCGAACTCGTCGCCGGCGTGCACCCCCGTCCACGCGCCGCCGAGCTGGGCCGCGGTCTGCGGGTCCGAGTACAGCGCCGCGCCGGGGTTCGCCTCGACGAGGGCGGGCAGTCGTTGCTGGTCGACGTGGTCGGGGTGCTGGTGGGTGACCAGGATCGCGTCCAGTCCGGTGATGCCCTCGAATCCGTGGGAGAAGTTGCCCGGATCGAAGAGGATGGTGGAACCGTTCAACTCGACGAGGACGCAGCTGTGGCCGAAGTGAGTCAGTCGCATGAATTCGAGTATGCGCCTGCATGCATGGCTCGTCCCGCTCGTCCGATGCGAACCGCAGGCAGGTAGCCCGGTAAACTTCCGGGTGCCCGGTGTTCCACTCTGGGCTCGCGCACTACTACAAGGAGCAGCACGTGGCCCGTGTCGTCGTCGAAGTCATGCCCAAGGCCGAGATTCTCGACCCCCAGGGGCAGGCCATTGTCGGAGCGCTGCCGCGGCTCGGCTTCGCTGGAGTTTCCGATGTCCGTCAGGGCAAGCGGTTCGAGCTCGAGGTCGACGGCAGTGTCGACGACGCTCAGCTCGAGAAGATCGCCGAGGCCCTGCTGGCCAACACGGTGATCGAGGACTGGACCGTGAGGCGCGTCGAAGCATGAGCGCCCGCGTCGGAGTCATCACTTTCCCCGGCACCCTCGACGACGTCGACGCCGCCCGCGCGGTGACCCTCGCCGGCGGCGAGGCCGTGAGCCTGTGGCACGGCGACGCCGACCTCAAGGGTGTCGACGCCGTCATCGTCCCCGGTGGCTTCTCCTACGGCGACTACCTGCGGTGCGGCGCCATCGCACGGTTCGCGCCCGTCATGGGCAAGGTCGTGCAGGCCGCGCAGGGCGGCATGCCCGTCCTCGGTATCTGCAACGGCTTCCAGGTTCTGTGCGAAGCGGGCCTCCTGCCCGGCGCGCTCACCCGCAACGAGGGCCTGCACTTCATCTGCCGCGACGAGTGGCTGAAGGTCGAGGCCACGTCGACGGCGTGGACGTCCCGCTACGAGTCGGGTGCCGAGATCCTGGTCCCGCTCAAGTCCGGCGAGGGCCGCTACCAGGCGTCGGAGAACGTCCTCGACGAACTCGAGGGCGAGGGCCGCGTCGTGTTCCGCTACGTCGGCGACAACCCGAACGGTTCGCAGCGCGGTATCGCAGGCATCTCCTCGGCCAACGGCCGCGTCGTGGGCCTCATGCCGCACCCCGAGCACGCCACCGAGGCCCTCACCGGCCCCAGCGACGACGGGCTCGGCATGTTTTACTCCGTCCTCGACAGCGTCATCTCCGCCTGAGCCGACCGGCACCGTGTGCGGCCGCAGGCCTGCACGGTGCCGGATCAGACGGCGACGGTTCCCTCGCCGTGCTGGGTGATCCCGCGGCGTTCGGACGCGGTGAGCCCGCCCCAGATTCCGAACGGTTCGGTCACGCTCAGGGCGTGGTCGCGGCATTCGACGAGAACGGGGCAGCGACGGCAGATCGCTTTCGCGCGACGTTCACGGTTGCTGCGGGCGTTACCCCGCTCGCCGTCGGGATGAAAGAACACGGACGATTCGACGCCGCGGCACAGGGCGTGGATCTGCCAGTCCCAGGCCTCGGTGTTGGGGCTGGGAAGGCGAGTGGATGACGGCATGTCGGCTCCCTCGGAGTGTCGTCGGCACTGAAAAGCGTTGTGGCACAATATCGATATCTACTTGACGGCGCGGATCACCACGATCTCTTCACGGGTCTGGCCGACCTCGATGAGCCCTCTCCGCTCGAGCATGCCTCTGCGTTCGACGAGGACCGGTCCGAAGGGGATCTCGGCGGTCGCGGCGATGTCGACCCGCATGTTCTGTTCCTCGAGCATCGTCAGAGTTTTCTCGACTCCGCTCAGGCTGGACTGCGCCAGCAGGAGGACGCCACCGGCGACGAGAACGTCGGGGGCCTGGCAGCAGATCCGATCGAGCAGTGCGCGACCGTTCTTGCCCGCGTCCCAGGCCCGCGCCGGACCGCGGTCGGGGACCGAGTCGACCAGTGCCGGCACGTATGGCGGGTTGGACACGACGACGTCGAACCGTTCCCCGCGAACCTGCTCGATGAGATCGCCGTGGATCACCCGGATCCGGTGCCCTCCGACAAGGGCATTGAGTCTGATGCTGATCGCCGCTCGCCTCGACACGTCCACCGCGGTCACCCGGCCCGCACCCGCGGCGGCGGCGCGCACGCTCAGCGCGCCGGTCCCCGCACAGAGGTCGAGCACCCGGGAATGGGGGCCGAGTGGCTCCGCCGCCAGGACGTCGGCCAGCAACTGCGTATCGTGTTGCGGGCGATAGACTCCGGGAAGACGTAGCAGCATCGAAGACTCCTCGGTCGCCGGTCGCATCGTGGTGCGTCCACGGCATTCCCCTGCGGGCTCACCGTGGACGCCGTGCGTCTGATTACCTCACAGTTACCCCGGTCGACGCAGGGTCAATCACGCCGATGCGCTCCGACCGCCGTGGCACGGGTCGGAAGTCGCGCAGATTCCGGGGTGAGCTGGCACGATCGAGGGGGTGACGTACACCGAGCAGTTGCGTGACCTCGCGGCCCGGCACGGGGTGGCGACGTCGTACCGGGGTTGGGATCAGCAGCGCCACGACGTCCGTGACGACACACTCCGCAGCGTCCTCGCAGCCCTGGACGTTCCCGCCGCAACGGAGGACGAGGTGCGGCGCGCCCTCTCCGAATGCGACGCGGCACCGTGGCGACGGATGCTGCCGCCCGTCGTCGTCGGCAGGGAAGGGTCCGAGACCCGTCTCGTGGTCCACGTTCCGCACGGCGAGGCGGTGGACGTCACGATCGACACGGAGTCCGGCGGGACGGTCCCGGCACGCCAACTCCAGGTGTGGGTCGATCCGCGGGAGGTCGACGGCGCCCTGGTCGGCCGCGCGACGTTCGTCGTTCCCTCCGACGTTCCGTGCGGGTGGCACGCGGTGCGGGCGTCCACCTCGCACACGTCGTCGTCGTGCACGCTCGTGGTGACGCCGGCACGATTGTCGACGTCCGACGCGCTGAGCGACCGCCGACGCTGGGGTGTGCTGACGCAGTTGTACTCGATCCGGTCGCGTCGGTCGTGGGGTGTCGGGGACTTCGGCGACCTCGCGGATCTCGCCTCGATCTTCGGGTCCGTTCACGGCGCCGACTACGTGCTGGTCAATCCGCTGCACGCCGCGCAGCCCCGGCCACCGATCGAGGCGTCGCCGTACCTGCCGACCACCCGCCGCTACGTCAACCCGATGTACATCCGTGTCGAGAACATCCCGGAGACTGCGTACCTCTCGACGCGACGCCATGCGCGGATGCGCGACGCCGCAGCGCGATTCGAGCGGGCGAACGACCGGTCCGACCGGATCGACCGCAACCCGTCGTACCGGGCCAAACTCCGGGTGCTCGAACAAGTCTTCCGGATCGAGCGCAGCCCGAGCAGGCAGCACGCGTTCGAGGAGTTCTGCCGCGTCGAGGGCGACGGACTGCGGGACTTCGCGACCTGGTGCGCGCTCACCGAGAAACTGCCGCCCGGCGACCCGCGATGGACGACGAAGGCCGGTGCGCCCGACAGCGACTGGGTGCAGGCGCAGCGGCGCAAGCTCGCGCCGCGAATCGAATTCTACTCGTGGCTGCAATGGGTATGCGACGAGCAGCTTTCCGACGCCCAGGACGCGGCGAGGGCGGCAGGCATGGACATCGGGATCGTGCACGATCTGGCGGTCGGGGTCCAGCGCGGGGGTGCGGACGCGTGGTCGCTGGGAACGGCCCTGGCAGAGGGCATTACCGTCGGTGCGCCTCCCGACGACTTCAATCAGCAGGGTCAGCAATGGAATCAGCCGCCCTGGCGACCGGATCGGCTGGCCGAACTGGGGTACGCCCCGTACCGCGACATGCTGCGCACCGTGCTGAAGCACGCGGGTGGGTTGCGGGTCGATCACATCCTGGGGTTGTTCCGGCTGTGGTGGATCCCCGCCGCCGCGGAGTCGCCTGCGGACGGAACGTACGTCTCCTACGACCACGAGGCTCTCGTCGGGATCCTCGCGCTCGAGGCCGAGCGGGCGGGCGCCGTGGTGATCGGTGAGGACCTCGGGGTTTTCGAACCCGAGGTCCAGGACTACCTCGCCGAGCGCGGGATCCTGGGGACGTCGATCCTGTGGTTCGAGCACGACGGCGAGCGTCCGACACCGCCGGAGCGGTACCGGACCCTGTGCCTGACATCCGTTACCACGCACGATCTTCCGCCGACCGCCGGATACCTGGCCGGCGAACACATCGAATTGCGCTCGCGGCTCGGGCTCCTCGAACGCGACCTCGAACTCGAGAAGGAACACGACACCCGGCAGCGTGAGGCCGTACTGCAATTGGCGCGCGACCGCGGACTGCTGGTCGACGACGCGTCGATGCCCGACACCGTGAAGGCGCTGTACCGGCTGATCAACCGCAGCCCGTCGTTGCTGACGGGTGTCGCGCTCGCCGATCTGGTGGGGGAGTACCGCGTCCAGAATCAGCCGGGCACCGACGAGACCCAGTATTCGAACTGGAAGATTCCCCTCGCCGACGCGTCGGGGCGTGCCGTCCACGTCGAGGACCTGGCGGACGGCGATTTCGGGTTCGTGAGCGGCGCCCGCTGATCCCGGTCGTCAGGGTGCGAGGGCGCGCATCGCCAGGTCGACGACGGCGTCCGCGTGGTCGTGGGTGAGGGGATGCGCTCCGCTCTGCCAGCGGTAGAACATCGGCGCCATGAACAACTCGAACGCGAGGGCGAGGTCGATGTCGGGCCGCACCTCCCCGGCGTCCTGCGCGGAGCGGAACCGCGCCGCGACGAACTCGAATTGCGGCCGGTAGATCCGCTCGACGATCTGTTCCTGCAGTGTGGGATCCTGCAGCGATTCGATGGCCAGCGCCCGGAACAGCGGTTCGAAGTCGGGTGAGGTGAACTCGTCGACCGTGGCCCGCAGGACCAGCCGCATGTCGGCGGCGAGGTCGCCGGTGTCCGGCAGGGCCATGGCCTCCTGTGCCCCGGCCGCGTTCTGTTCGTGGAGGGCGTCCACGACGAGTGCGCCCTTGGATCGCCACCACCGGTAGATGGTCTGTTTCCCGACCTTGGCGCGCGCGGCGATGCCTTCGATGCTGATCTTCCCGTAGGGCTGTTCGCGGATCAGTTCCTGCGTGGCCTGCAGGATCGCGGCGCGGGACCGTTCGGAACGGCGGGGAGTGTCGGCGGACGGCATGAACGGATCGTAGACCAGACGAGACGTATCGTCTTGACTCGACTCGCGCCCCGTGTCACTCTTGAACGAGACGGACCGTTCCGTATTGGAGAGGATGAAGATGACCCGATCACACATCGCCATGGTCAGCATTCCGGCGCCCGGGCACGTCAACCCGAGCCTGGAGATTCTCCGCGAACTCGTCACGCGCGGTCACCGCGTGACGTACGCCAACGACGCCGCCGTGAAGGACGTCGTCGAGAGCACCGGAGCGGAATTCAAGGAGTACACCTCGACGTTGCCGCGCGTGAACACCGCAGGTGCGACGGAGGAGTCCGAGAAGTCCTGGGACGGCGACACCATCGATCAGCTCACTCTGTTCCAGGCCGAGTACGAGTCGATGCTGCCCCAATTGCGGGGGCTGTACGAGGACGACCGCCCCGACCTGTTCCTGTACGACATCGCGGGAGGACCCGCCCGCGTCCTCGCCGAGGAATGGGGCGTGCCGATCGTGCAATTGTCGCCGACGTACGTGGCGTGGGAGGGCTACGAGGACGACATGAAGTCGTTCGTGGACACGATGCGGGCCGACCCACGCGGGGCGGCACTGTACGAGCGGCAGGGGAAGTTGCTGCGGGGCAACGGTGTCGAGACGGACCCGGACGAGTTCTACGGGCGCCCGGCGCGGGCGGTCGTGCTGATCGCTAAATCGATGCAGCCCAACGCCGATCGGGTGAACGAGGACGTCTACACGTTCGTCGGACCGGCTCTGCCCACCCGGCGCCTCGCCGACGGCCGGTGGCAGCGCCCGGCAGGCGCGGGGAAGGTGCTGCTCGTCTCGCTCGGCACCGCGTTCACCGATCACGCCGACTTCTACCGGCGCTGCATCGAGGCGTTCGGTGACCTCGACGGCTGGCACGTCGTCCTGCAGATCGGGCAGCACGTCGACGTCGCCGAACTCGGGACCGTGCCCGGCAACGTCGAGGTCCACCGGTGGGTGCCCCAATTCGACATCCTCGGGCAGGCCGACGCGTTCCTCACCCACGCCGGCATGGGCGGCTCCAGTGAGGGAATGTTCACGGGAACGCCGATGATCGCCGCGCCGCAGGCCACCGACCAGTTCGAGAACGCCGACGCGCTCGTCGCCGCGGGAGTCGCGGTGCGAGTGGACAGTGCGGACGTGTCGGCAGCCGAGTTGCGGGACGCCCTCGCGCACGTCGACGCCGAGCCGGTCCGGCGCCGCAGCGCGGAGCTTGCCGCCGAGTTGCGTTCTGCGGGTGGAGTGGACGCCGCCGTGAGGGTGATCGAGGAGTTCCTCTGACGCCGCGAAACCTGTCGGTGGCCACGTCTACTCTGCGGGCATGGCACTCACACTCGGCATGATCACGTTCGACACCACGGATCCGGGGCCCCTCGCGAAATGGTGGGCGAAGCAGACGGCGGGCACGATCGAGCAGGAGAACGACGGCTGGTTCTACGTCGTCGCCCTTCCGGATTCCGCGCAGAAGCTGGCGTTCCAGAAGGTCGCCGACCCCACCCCAGGGAAGAACCGCATCCACCTCGACCTGGCGTCCGACGACCTCGACGGCGAGGTGGGCAGGCTCAGTGCCGAGGGCGCGACGGAGGTCGCGCAGCACGAGATGGGCGATTTCCGGTGGGTCACGCTCGCCGATCCCGACGGCAACCAGTTCTGCGTCTCGGGTCCCCACACGTGACAGCGGGTCCTGCATGATTGACCCCATGCCTTCCACTACGTGGGCCGACGCCCAGGGACTCTGCACCTTCGTCGATGCATCACCGTCGCCGTTCCATGTGTGTGCGACGGTGTCGATGTTGCTGACCGGCAACGGTTTCACCCAGTTGCACGAGACCGACTCGTGGCCCGGCGAGCCCGGCCGATACTTCCTGGTGCGCGGCGGATCCCTGATCGCGTGGAGTACCGAAGGGCTGGGCCGGACGGCGCCGTTCCGCATCGTCGGCGGGCACACCGACAGCCCGAACCTGCGTGTCAAGCAGCACCCCGACCTGTCGTCGGCAGGGTGGCAGCTGGTGGGTCTCGAACCGTACGGCGGCGCGTGGCTCAACTCGTGGCTCGACCGCGACCTGGGCATCTCCGGGCGGCTGAGCGTGCGGGCCGGCAACGCGGTCGAGGAGAAACTCGTCCGCGTCGACGAACCGATCCTGCGCGTGCCGCAGCTGGCGATCCACTTGTCCGAGGACCGCAAGGGCGTCCACCTCGATCCGCAGCGCCACCTCAACGGGGTGTGGGGCGTGGGGTCCGAACGCCGCTCGTTCATCGACTTCGTGGCCGACCGGGCGGAGGTGCCCGCCGACGCGGTGCTCGGGTGGGAACTGATGACCCACGATCTCGCGCCCAGCGCCCTCGTCGGAACCGAACAGGACCTCGTCAGCGCGCCGCGACTCGACAACCAGGGCACCTGCTACGCGGGCACCCAGGCGTTGCTGGCGGCGGCCGAGAACCCCGGTGACCGGGTGCCGGTGCTCGCGCTGTTCGACCACGAGGAGGTGGGGAGCATGTCCGATCGGGGCGCGTTCTCCGATCTGCTGAGCACCGTGCTCGAGCGCATCGTCCTCGGCCGTGGCGGTGGTCGCGAAGAATTCCTGCAGACGATGGCCGGTTCGATCTGCGCGTCCGGGGACATGGCGCACGCCACGCACCCCAACTACCCGGAGCGGCACGAGCCCGCACACCACATCGCCGTCAACGGGGGGCCGGTGCTCAAGGTCAACCAGAACCTGCGCTACGCCACCGACTCGGCCGGAGCCGGCGCGTTCGCCCTCGCCTGCGACCAGGCCGGCGTTCCGCTGCAACGGTACGTGCACCGGGCCGATCTGCCGTGCGGTTCGACCATCGGCCCGATCACCGCGTCCAGGACCGGGCTGAGCACCGTCGACGTGGGCGCCGCGCAGCTCGGAATGCATTCGTCGCGGGAGCTGATGGGCGCCCGCGACGTGCGTGCCTACTCCGACGCGCTTGCGGCCTTCCTCACACCGACGGCGTGAGGGAAGCGGGGCGAGGAGCGCCAGGTCGGTACCGGAACGAGCCGCCGGATAGACTGACGTACGGCTCGTCGCCACCCGGCTTGCGCCGACCGTGACTCCCGGCTTGCCTCTCTTGACTCCCGTAGGGAAGGGACCCCACCTCCAGTGTCAGCACACCCGGTCGACACCGTCACCGCCGCCACCGCGACCCCCGACGTCGCACAGCCCTTCAAGGAACTGGGGCTGAAGGACGACGAGTACGCCCGCATCAAGGAGATCCTGGGCCGCCGCCCCACCGAGGCCGAGCTCGCGATGTACTCGGTGATGTGGAGCGAGCACTGCTCCTACAAGTCGTCCAAGGTGCACCTGAAGTACTTCGGTGAGACCACGACCGACGAGATGCGTTCCTCGATGCTCGCGGGCATCGGCGAGAACGCCGGCGTCGTCGACATCGGCGACGGCTGGGCCGTCACGTTCAAGGTCGAGAGCCACAACCACCCCTCCTACGTGGAGCCCTACCAGGGTGCGGCCACCGGCGTCGGCGGCATCGTCCGCGACATCATGGCCATGGGTGCACGGCCCATCGCCGTCATGGACCAGCTGCGCTTCGGTGCGGCGGACGCCCCCGACACCCGACGCGTCGTCGACGGTGTGGTGCGCGGTGTCGGCGGCTACGGCAACTCGCTCGGCCTCCCCAACGTCGGCGGCGAGACCGTGTTCGACGCGTCGTACGCCGGTAACCCCCTGGTCAACGCCCTGTGCGCCGGCGCGATGCGCGTCGAGGACCTGCACCTCGCGTTCGCATCCGGTGCCGGCAACAAGATCATCCTGTTCGGTGCGCGCACCGGCCTCGACGGCATCGGCGGCGTGTCCGTCCTCGCGTCGGAGACGTTCGACGGTGACGAGAGTGGGGACGAACACGAAGCCGAAGGCGGAGCTGGAGCATCGAAAAGCCGGAAGAAGCTGCCCGCCGTGCAGGTGGGCGATCCGTTCACCGAGAAGGTGCTCATCGAGTGCTGTCTCGAGCTGTACGCCGCGAAGCTGGTGGTCGGTATCCAGGACCTCGGCGGCGCCGGCCTGTCCTGCGCTACGTCCGAGCTCGCCGCGGCCGGCGACGGCGGCATGCACATCAACCTCGAGCAGGTCCCGATGCGCGCCACCGGCATGACCGCGGCCGAGGTGCTGTCCAGCGAGTCCCAGGAACGCATGTGCGCGGTCGTCACCCCCGACAACGTCGACGCGTTCATGGAGGTCTGCAAGAAGTGGGACGTCCTCGCCACCGTCATCGGTGAGGTCACCGACGGCGAGCGGCTCACCATCTCCTGGCACGGCGAGACCGTCGTCGACGTGCCGCCGCGCACCGTCGCCCACGAGGGCCCGGTGTACGAGCGCCCCGTGCAGCGTCCCGCGAGCCAGGACGCCCTCGTCGCCAACACCACCGCCGGACTGACGCGTCCCGAATCGGCCGACGAACTGAAGGCGACCCTGCTGAAGATGCTCGCGTCCCCGGCGCTGTGCAGCCGCAAGTGGATCACCGAGCAGTACGACCGCTACGTGCGCGGCAACACCGTCCTGGCCGAGAACGCCGACTCGGGCGTGATCCGCGTCGACGAGAAGACGGGCCGCGGCATCGCGCTCGCCACCGACGCGTCCGGCCGCTACACCGCGCTCGACCCGTACGCCGGCGCCCAGCTGGCGCTCGCCGAGGCCTTCCGCAACGTCGCCGTCACCGGCGCGACCCCGAAGGCCGTCAGCAACTGCCTGAACTTCGGGTCCCCCGAGGATCCCGGCGTCATGTGGCAGTTCCAGCAGGCCGTCCGCGGTCTGGCGGACGGCTGCGCGAAGCTCGGCATCCCCGTCACCGGCGGCAACGTCAGCTTCTACAACCAGACCGGGTCGACCCCGATCCTGCCCACCCCGGTGGTGGCCGTGCTCGGCGTCATCGACGACGTGCACCGTCGCATCCCTACCGGTCTCGGACTGGAACCGGGCGAAACGCTGATCCTGCTCGGCGACACCCGCGACGAGTTCGACGGGTCCATCTGGTCGCAGGTCGAGCACGGCCACCTCGGCGGCGTGCCACCGAAGGTCGACCTCGAGCGGGAGCAGTTGCTGGCCGACATCCTCCTCGCGGCGTCCCGCGACGGGCTGGTGTCCGCGGCGCACGACCTGTCCGAAGGCGGTCTCGCGCAGACCGTCGTCGAGGCCGCGCTGGCCGGGGAGACGGGCTGCCGCATCCTGCTTCCCGACGACGCCGATCCGTTCGTCACCCTGTTCTCCGAGTCGTCGGGCCGCGTGCTCGTCGCGGTCCCGCGCACCGAGGAAACTCGCTTTACCGGTATGTGCACGGCCCGTAATCTCCCGTGGGTGCGCATCGGTGTGGTGGATGAGGGGTCCGATTCCGTCGAGGTCCAGGGCCAGTTCTCGGTCTCGCTGGCCGAGCTGCGCACGACGTTCGAGGGAACTCTGCCGGCATTGTTCGGGTGATGGATGGTCGAATCGGGGGCATTGGAGAGGGTTGACCAGGGGCCGCGGGAATTCTCGCGGCTGGTTGATCCTGCACTCCTCCACGGTCCCCGACTCGACCGGACCTGGCGTTTCCTTCGGCTCGACTTCACCGGCATCGCGTTCGCGACGCTGTTCTTCTGCTGGTCGCTGACGCCGTCGCTGCTGCCCCGCGACTGGCTGTTCCAGGGGCTGATCGGCGGCATCAACGCCGCGATCGGTTACACGGTGGGAACGGCGATCGGCTGGCTGGTACGTCGCTACTTCCTGCGGCACCGGTCGTGGTGGCCGTTGCCGGAACCGTGGTCCACCGGCCTGCGCGTCGTCGTGACGGTGACGTGCGTGGTCGTGAGTCTCGTGATGCTCGCGTACTCCGCGGCATGGCAGCGTGAGATCGCCGCGCTGATGGGGGCGGAGGGCACCACCACCACCGGCTACATCCGCACGGGCGGTCTGAGTCTGCTCGTGGGCGCCGCGATCATCTCGGTGTGGCGGCTGCTGCGCGAACTGGTGCGGTGGATCGCGGCACGACTCATCCGGCGGTGGCACCTCGCGATCCCGACGGCCACCACCGTCGGCATCCTCATCGTGACGGTGCTGTTCTTCCTGCTCGTCGACGGTGTTCTGATGCGCGGCATCTACGCCGCCACGAATGCGGCGTTCAGCCTGCAGAATTCGACCACCCGCGACGGCGTCGAGCAACCACTCGACCCGGAGAAGTCGGGGAGCCCCGAGTCGCTGGCGCCCTGGGACACCCTCGGGTACGAGGGCCGGAACTTCGTGTCCCGAGGGCTCGACGCCGACGAGCTCACGGCGGCCAACGGCAGCCCGGCCAAGGACCCCATCCGGGTTTACGCCGGACTGGAGACCGCCGAGGACCCGGACGCGCGCATGGACGTCGTCATCGACGAACTCGAGCGGACCGGCGCGTTCTCGCGCAAGGTCCTCGTCGTCGTCCCCACCACCGGCACCGGTTGGGTCAATCCGACTGCGGCGCAGGCGATCGAGTTGGTCCACAACGGTGACACGGCGCTGGTCGCCAGCCAGTATTCGTTCCTGCCGAGTTGGATCTCGTTCCTCGCCGACCGTGAGAAGGCCGCGGAGGCGGGGAAGAAACTGATCGATCGTGTGCACGAGCGGTGGTTGCAGGAACCCGAGGCGACGCGCCCCAAACTCCTGGTCTACGGCGAAAGTCTCGGCACCCAGGCGGGGGAGGGCGCCTTCGACACGCTGAGCGATATCCGGCACACCGTCGACGGCGTGTTGTGGGTCGGGCCGCCCAACTCGAACCGGCTGTGGGGACAGCTGATCCAGCGCCGCGACCCCGGCACTCCCGAGGTCGCCCCCGAGTACTCGGCGGGTCTGGTGGTGCGGTTCGCCGACGACTCCGCCGACATGGTGGAGGAAACCGGCGAATGGCTGTCACCGCGCATCCTGTACGTGCAGCACCCGTCCGATCCCGTCGTGTGGTGGTCGCCCGACCTGGCGTTCACCCGCCCCGACTGGTTGAAGGAACCACCGGGCGAGGATCGTTCGCCGTCGATGAAATGGTTTCCGTTCGTGACGTTCTGGCAGGTCTCCGCCGACCTCACCAACGCCGCCGGCGTGCCGGACGGGCACGGCCACAATTACGGGACTCTCGTCCTCGACGGCTGGATCACGGTCGCCCAGCCCGAGGGGTGGACGCCCGTCGACACCGAACGCGTCCGGTCCACTCTCGAATCCCTCTCCGGGACAGAGGGCCCGGAGAAGTGAGCAGGGTCGCCTCCGTTGCCGGTGCGGCGGCGGCCGTGCTGTGGAGCAACGTGGTGCTGCCCGGTTCGGGGCACGGCGCGTACGGGCGGGCGGTCGCGGGAGGCGCGCTCGGGCTGTCGGTCGTGGGAGCAGCACGCGCCGCGGGCTATGGCGTCGACGAACTCGGCCTGTCCGCGTCGAGGGCCCGGTCCGGGTTGCGGTACGGCGCCCTGGCGTCGGTGATCCCGCTCGCCGGATACGCGATCACGCTGAGTGTGCCCGCACTGCGCAGGCGTGTGCCGACCGGCGACGGCGTCACCGATTTCGCCGGCTGGGTGGGGTTCCGGATTCCGGTAGGGACCGTGGCGCACGAGGAACTGCTGTTCCGCAGCGTCTTGTCCGCGATGCTGCGACGGGCCTGGACGCCTGCGACGGCCAACGTCCTGCACGCCGCCACGTTCGGGCTGTGGCACGTGCGCGCGGCCCGGATCGCCGGCGACGGCGTCGCCGCGAGCGTGCTGCTCACCGGCTCCTCCGCGTGGCTGTTCGAGTGGCTGCGTCGACGCAGCGGCAGCGTCGTAGCCCCTGCACTGCTGCACCTTTCGGTCAACGTCGGTGGGGCGGTGGCCGCCGAACTCGCGCGGGCCCGCACAGTAGATTGAGCGTATGCCGCCGCGCCGAGCCGTAGATCCCGCCGAACTGAGAGCCGCCGTACTCGAGGTCGGCCCGTGGCTGCGCGGCGATTCCGAGGAGAAACCGTCCCGCAGCCAGCTGGCCGCGGCGGTCCGGCTCAGCGCGCGGACGCTCGAGCAGGTCGCGCCCGGTTCGAGCGTGGAGGTGCGGGTTCCGCCGTTCGTCGCGGTCCAGTGCATCGAGGGGCCGCGGCACACCCGCGGCACCCCGCCCAACGTCGTGGAGACCGACCCCCGGACGTGGCTGCTGATGGTGACGGGACTGCTGGAGTTCGACAGTGCGACCGCCGACGGCGGAGTGTCGGTGTCGGGGAGTCGCGCCGGGGAGATCGCCCACTGGCTGCCGCTGCTGCGCGTGTAGTCAGCCCAGCCACAACGCGCGGGTGCGGGGCAGGCCACTCGACCCGTCGTCGGACGGGCGTACGGCCAGCACCTGATGGATCGTCAGCCGGCCATTCTCCTCGAACCCCAGGGCGCTGGCCGCGAGGTACAGCAACCAGGTGCGGGCCCGCTCCGCGCCGGCGAGCCGGCGCGCGTCGTCCCAGGAGTCGCGGAGTCTGCCCACCCACGCCCGCAGGGTGAGTGCGTAGTGCTCCCGGAGGGCCTCGACGTCGCGCACCTCGAGTCCGGCGCGCTCGAAGGCCTCGAGCGTTCTGCTCAGCGGCAGCACCTCGCCGTCCGGGAAGATGTAGTTCTCGATCAACCCCGACGAGTTGCCGGTGCCGGTCAGCGACCGGACCGAGGCGATCGCATGATTGAGCAGCCGGCCTTCGGGACGGAGGAGGTCGAGCAGGTGCTGCGCATACTCCGGCAGCGCGGAGTCGCCGACGTGTTCGGACATGCCGATGCTGGAGATCGCGTCGAACGGACCGTCGACGACGTCGCGGTAGTCCTGCACGCGGATCTCGATCAGATCCGACAGCCCGGCCTCGGAGACCCTCGCCTGTGCCCATTCGGCCTGTTCGTGGCTGAGGGTGACCCCGACGACGGACACGTCGTACTTTTCGGCGGCGTGGATCGCCAGCGACCCCCAACCGCAGCCCACGTCCAGCAGTCGCATGCCCGACTGGAGACCGAGCTTGCGGCAGACCAGGTCCAGCTTCTCGTTCTGCGCTTCTTCCAGCGTCCCGATCGCATCGCGGTCGTCGGATCGCTGGTCCCAGTAGCCGCACGAGTAGACCATCGTCGGACCGAGGAACAGGCGGTAGAAATCGTTGCCGACGTCGTAGTGATGTGAGACCGAGGACGCGTCGCGCGCCTTGCTGTGCTTGGCACCGCGGCGCCGGGCCACCTCCACCGACGGCGGTGTCGGCCGGAGTCCGAGGCCGCCGAGCCGGACGAACGTCGCCAGCGACTTCAGGACGGTGCCGCGGTCGGATCCGCGGACGCTGAGGGTGCCCAGCCGGTCGACGAGGTCCGGAAGCGTCAGCAGCCGGAAGGCGTCGCCCTCGATCTCGAGGTCACCGGACACGTAGGCCCGGACGAGACCGAGTTCGTTCGGCGACCACAGCACCCTCCGGACGGCCCGGCGGTTGCGGAAGACGACGGTGACGTCGGAGTCGGGGCCTGCCTCCGAGCCGTCCCAGCATCGGACGTGCACGGGAATGGGGATGCCCATCGCACCTTCGAACGCGCTGAGCAGGCGTTCTGCGGCGGTCGGTGCCGTGCTGCGGACGTTCATCGGACAAGCCCCCGCTCTGTGGTTCGAGGATGCTGATCGGTACCGAAACCAATCTATTTTCGGCTGTCCGTCCGGGAGTTGGGCCGGTCCGATCGGCACCGTGGGCGAAGCGGCGGCGCAGGGCACGTAGACTGACCTTGCCCCTCACACGCCCATCCCCAGGGAGCACCCCGGTGACCAGAGCCGATCTGTCGGTCCATAGTCCTAATCTTCTCTCTTCGAACCCGTCCGACGAGGACGAGAACGAGCCCCGCGAGGAATGCGGAGTCTTCGGCGTCTGGGCGCCGGGAGAGGATGTGGCGAAACTCACCTACTACGGACTTTATGCGCTGCAGCACCGTGGGCAGGAAGCGGCGGGCATCGCCGTCGCCGACGGTTCGCAGGTGCTGGTCTTCAAGGATCTCGGGTTGGTAAGCCAGGTGTTCGACGAGCAGACCCTGGCAGCGATGCCGGGCCACGTCGCCGTCGGTCACTGTCGCTACTCCACCACGGGCTCGACCACGTGGGAGAACGCGCAGCCGATCTTCCGCACCACCGCCGCGGGCAGCGGCATCGCCCTCGGGCACAACGGCAACCTGGTCAACACGGCGGAGCTGGCGCAGCGCGCCCGTGAAGCCGGACTGGTCAACGACAAGCGCCCCGGCGGCGCCACGTCCGACTCGGACGTCGTCGGCGCCCTCCTCGCGCACGCCGCCGCCGACAGCACCATCGAGCAGGCGGCCATGAAGCTCCTGCCGACACTGCGCGGCGCGTTCTGCCTCACTTTCATGGACGAGCACACGCTCTACGCGGCCCGAGACCCGCACGGCATCCGCCCGCTGTGCCTCGGACGCCTGGACCGCGGCTGGGTCGTCGCCAGCGAGACGGCCGCACTCGACATCGTCGGCGCGTCCTTCGTCCGCGACATCGAGCCCGGCGAACTGCTCGCCATCGACGCCGACGGCGTCCGCTCCTCCCGCTTCGCGAACCCCGAGCCCAAGGGCTGCGTGTTCGAGTACGTGTACCTGGCCCGTCCGGACAGTGTCATCGCCGGACGTTCGGTGCATTCCACCCGCGTCGAGATCGGTCGTCGCCTCGCCACCGAGCACCCCGCCGAGGGCGACCTCGTCATCCCTGTCCCCGAATCGGGCACTCCGGCCGCGGTCGGTTACGCGCAGGGGTCGGGCATTCCGTACGGCCAGGGTCTGATGAAGAACGCCTACGTGGGCCGCACCTTCATCCAGCCGTCGCAGACGATCCGCCAGCTCGGTATCCGCCTCAAGCTCAACCCGCTCAAGGAAGTCATCCGCGGCAAGCGCCTCGTGGTGGTGGACGATTCGATCGTCCGCGGCAACACCCAGCGCGCGCTCATCCGGATGCTCCGCGAGGCCGGTGCACTGGAGATCCATGTCCGGATCGCGTCGCCGCCGGTCAAGTGGCCCTGCTTCTACGGCATCGACTTCGCCTCCCCGGCCGAGCTGATCGCCAACGGTGCGGGCGGCGGCGGCGAGCCCGGCAGCTTCGACGAGATGCTCGAAGGGGTGCGCCGTTCCATCGGCGCCGACACCCTCGGCTACATCTCCACCGAAGGCATGATCGCCGCCACCGAGCAGCCTGCGTCGCGACTGTGCGCGGCCTGCTTCGACGGCACGTACCCCATCGCGCTCCCCACGGAGACGTCGATCGGAAAGAACGTTCTCGAGGGAATGCTCGAGAGCGCGGCAGGCGGTCCCGCGACGCGGGAGAACGACAACGCGAACGCCCTCAGTCGGCCGTAGGCCGGTACATCGGGATCCGGCCGGAGAACGTACTCCGGTACCGTAAGGACGCAATCACAGCACTCGATTGCCCGACCGACACGATTTTGACGAGCAACAGAAGGCTGGAGTAACAACCACATGACCGAGGATCCGACAAGTCGCCCTGGCGCGTCCTACGCCGCCGCAGGAGTGGACATCGCCGCAGGCGATCGGGCGGTGGAACTCTTCGCTCCCTTGGCCAAGCGCGCCAGCCGTCCCGAGGTTCTCGGTGGTCTCGGTGGATTCGCGGGTCTGTTCTCGCTCAAGGGTGACTACAAGGAGCCGCTGCTCGCGGCGTCCACGGACGGGGTGGGCACCAAGCTCGCCGTCGCTCAGGCACTCGACAAGCACGACACCGTCGGCCTGGACCTGGTCGCGATGGTCGTCGACGACCTCGTCGTCTGTGGTGCCGAGCCGCTGTTCCTGCAGGACTACATCGCCGTCGGGCGGGTTGTCCCGGAGCGTGTCGCCGAACTCGTCAGCGGCATCGCCGAAGGCTGCATCCAGGCCGGTTGCGCGCTGCTCGGTGGCGAGACGGCGGAGCACCCCGGTGTGATGGCGGACGGCGACTACGACCTGTCCGCGACCGGCGTCGGTGTGGTCGAAGCCGACCAGGTGCTGGGGCCCGACCGGGTCCGTCCCGGCGACGTCGTGATCGCCATGGGTTCGTCCGGACTGCATTCCAACGGTTACTCGCTGGCCCGCAAGGTTCTGCTCGAGATCGACCACATGAGCCTGACGGCGCACGTCGACGAGTTCGGCCGCACCCTGGGCGAGGAGATGCTCGAGCCCACGAAGATCTACGCCAAGGACTGCCTGGCCCTCGCCGCCGAGACGGACGTGCGCACGTTCTGCCACGTCACCGGCGGTGGGCTGGCCAACAACCTCGCTCGGGTCATGCCGAAGGGTCTGGTCGCCGAACTCGACCGCGGCACGTGGAGCCCGGCTCCGATCTTCGCGATGATCGCGCAGCGCGGACGGGTGGAGCGGGCCGAGATGGAGCAGACGTTCAACATGGGCGTCGGCATGGTCGCGATCGTGGCGCCCGAGGACGTCGATCGTGCGCTGGCCGTCCTGACGGCGCGCCACATCGACTGCTGGACGCTGGGCAGCATCAAGAAGTCGCACGACGTGTCGGCGGAGCGCGCAATTCTCGCCGGCGATCACCCGAGGTTCTAGGGTCGGACGCCGTCTGTCGGAACGGGGCGAGCTAGTGGCCCCGACCGGCTGAAGATGTGGAAATGAGGGGGAGCCGGTATCGGCTCCCCCTCATTTCGTTGTCTTCAGATCTCAGCGCCGCCAGTCGTCGTCGTCCTCCCGGGAGTGACCCTCCCTGTCGGCACGCTGGTCAGCGAAGACCTCGTCCCGATGCGAGTTGGACGACCCACCTGAGAGCTCTCGTTGCAGGCTGTCAAAATCCGTGGTCGGTACGCTGTACTTCAGTTCGCGTGCAACCTTGGTCTGCTTTGCCTTAGCCCGGCCGCGGCCCATGGCTGACCCCCTCGCGCTTTCGCGGGGCGGCCTGGGGAATTTGGCGGCCCCGTTTGAGTGTGTAAGTTCCTGCCCCACACTCTAGCGTGGAAAAGTCCCTCGCGCTTCCATCCACACCCCGAAGCGGTGTCGGTTTAGTCTCACCGGGCTCGCGAGCTGCCCCGATGCCGGTGTTTCGCCTTCAGAAGACTCCCGGAATTGCCCGGACCGTCCCCACCCGGACGCCGCCGCCGAGCACGGGCTGCGATGCGAGGGCCGCCAGATCCTCGGTCCACTCGGCGCCCATCCGGTGGAGAAGTGCTGCGGCGAGGGGTAACCGGGCCCGTTCGTGGCCGTCGTCGATCTTCAGCGCGAACGCCGAGCCGTCGGGGAGCGCGCCGGCGTAGACACCGTCTGCTCCGGCCTTCGTCATCAGCCCGGGCACGACCGGCATCAGCCGCGCGTCGTCCTTGCCGGTGCCCGAGACGAGGTAGGGGTGCTCGCGGACGGCGTCGGCGACGGCGAGCTCGGGGGAGTCGGGTTCGGCGGTGACGAGCCGGGCGAACGCGCGCGCCAGATGCGTCAGCGACAGCGGGACGATCGGCAGCCCGCATCCGTCGATGCCGAGTTCGGCGTCGACGTCGCCGCTGATCGACCCGAGCGTCTCGACGACCGCGAGTTGCAGCGGATGCGTCGGCTCGAGGTAGCTGTGCAACGGCCAGTCGTTGGCCAGGCAGGTGGCGAGCATCGCCGCGTGCTTGCCGGAGCAGTTCATGTACACCGGGCGGGGGAGCTCACCGGCGGCCAGCAGTTCGGCCCGGGCGAGTTCGTTGGAGGGCAGATCGGCGGGGCAGCGGAGCTGGTCCTCGTCGAGGCCGTACCGGGCGAGCAGCCGCTCGACGAGTTCGATGTGGTCCGACTCGCCCTCGTGGGATGCGGTCGAGATCGCGAGCTCTTCGGAACTGGACGGTTCGAAGCCGTTCCGCAGCATCGTCACGGCCTGCCACGGCTTGTTCGACGACCGCGGGTAGATCGGCGTGTGCACCTCACCGAGGGTGAGCGCGATCTCGCCGTCCGCGCGGAGGATCACCGCGGAACCGCGGTGGACGCACTCACGGAATCCGGAACGGACGACCTCGACCAGTTCGATGCTCAATACGTGACCTGCACTTCCAGTCCGGCGATCCGTCGGCGGGCCTTGTCCGCGACGGTCGGAGAGAGGTTCTCCTGCTGTTCGAGCAGCGCCACGAACCGTTCCGGGTCGCGGCCGGTGAACAGATCGCGCACGGTGACGCCGTGGTCGGGCACGTGGATGCGCTGGACGGTGTCGCCGGCGCCGACCGACCCCTCCGTCACCACCCGCAGGTACGCGCCCGTGTCACCGCGTTCGGAGAACCGCTTGACCCACCGGGGCTCGGCGGCCCAGACGCCGAACGTCCCGCACGGTGTCCGCGGGCTGGTCACCTCCAGTTCGGTGGTGCCGATCCGCCAGCGCTCGCCGATCACGGCGTCGGTCGCGGCGATCCCGTCGAGGCGGAGGTTCTCGCCGAACCATCCCGGGGGCAGTTCGCGGCCGAGCTCCGACGCCCAGCGCTGCGCCTCGTCCTCCTGGTAGACGTAGACGGCCTTGAACGGGCCACCGTGGTACTCGGTGTCGCAGACCCGGTCGCCGACCAGTCCGGTGGTCGTGACGCGCACGGGGCCGTCGACGGGCCGCTTGTCGATCGCCGTCCGGGTCACCCGGCGGGTGCCGCTGTCCCGTTCGGTGTGCAGCACGCAGACGGCCAGCACCTCGCCGGCCGTCGCGGTCGCCTCGCTCACCGGCCCCGGAGCCGGTCGACGGCGGCGCGGCCCGCCTGGACCGTGTCGTCTGCAGGCACGGAGTCGGGGTCGATGGACGCGGCGCACGAGCCGGCCACCAACTCGGTGTCGGTGGGGATGGACCGTTTGACGAGGGCCAGCGCGATGGGTCCGAGCTCGTGGTGGTCGATCACCGTGCCGATCCGTCCGACCGCACGGCCTCCCGCCGTCACGGGGTCGCCCGGTTCGGGCCTGCCCTCGGCGCTGCCGTCGAGGTGCAGCAGGACGAGGTGACGGGGCGGTTTGCCGAGATTGTGGACGCGGGCCACCGTCTCCTGGCCGCGGTAGCAGCCCTTCTCGAGGTGGACGGCGCCGTGGTCGGCGGGACCGCCGATCCAGCGGACCTCGTGCGGGATGGTGCGATCGTCGGTGTCGAGTCCGATCCGGGGCCGTGCGGCGGCCACCCGCAGTGCCTCGAACGCCCACGTTCCCGCGGGTGCGGCGCCGGCGGCGGTGAGCCGGCCCCACCACGTCGCGAGTCCTTCCCGCGGGATCAGCAGGTCGAAGGACTCGGCGGCCGGCCACGGCATGCGGCGGACGAATCCGCCCCCGGGCACCGCGACGGCGGCGTACGGCTCGGCGGGTGCCACGACGCCGGCCGCGTCGAGGACCGTCACGGCGTCGGGGCCGAGCACGCTGAGGACCGCGAGCTCGTTGCCCTCGCGGGGCTCGGCCTTGGACCAGAACACCATCTTGGTGAGGAACGACAGGAGGTCGGGTCCGCGGTCGGCCTCGGTGTCGATCCAGGTGACGCCGTCCAGATCGGTCTGGACGAAGTGGTGCTCGACGCGGCCGTTGACGTCGAGGCTGAGGTTCTCGGCGCTCGCGCCGTCGGGGAGCGCGGCGACGTGCTGGCTCGAGATGGTGTGCAGCCAGGTGAGTCGTTCGGGTCCGCTGATCGCGATGACGAACCGGTGGGAACGGTCGACGACCGCCGCGGAACGTTCGGCGCTGCGTTGTTCGCCGAGTGGATCGCCGTGATGCCAGGCGACGCCGGCGTCGGGAGAGCCTTCGGGCGTAGGAACCGCGCCCGGGGCCGTGAGGAGTGGACTGGGTGAGACGGGCAGTTTGTCGACCACGAACCCAGTCTAGGGACCATGGACCACGGGTGGCGGTCAGCAGGGTCGATAGGCTGGGCGTCATGTCTGATCGAGTGCTGGTGACACTGGACCACGAGGTGCGGGACGCGGATGCCCCGCTGCTGCACGCGGACGATCTGGCGGTGGTGCGCGGCGACGGTGTCTTCGAGACGCTGTTGGTGCGTGGCGGTCGCGCACTGAAGGTCGAGGCCCACCTCACCCGTCTCGTCGCGTCGGCGCGCGCCCTCGGATTGCCCATTCAGGACCTGGACGAGTGGCGCCTGGCACTCGAGCTGGCCGTCGAGGAGTGGGGGTCCGAGCGGGAGGGTGCGATGCGACTCGTGCTCAGCCGCGGCCGCGAGTCCGGTGGCGACCCGACTGCTTTCGTCACCGTCGGGCCGGTGTCCGAGCGGATTCTGGAGGCGCGGCGCGACGGGGTGTCGGTACTCACATTGGCCCGGGGCTATTCGGTGGATCTGTCGGCGAGTGCGCCGTGGCAGCTGCTCGGGGCGAAGACCTTGTCGTATGCCACGAACATGGCGGCGCTGCGGTATGCGGCGACACTCGGTGCCGACGATGTGATCTTCGTCAGCAGCGAGGGCAATGTGTTGGAAGGGCCACGTTCCACGGTGGTCATCGCCCGCGACAAACACCTCCTCACGCCGCCGCCGGAGCACGGAATCCTGCCCGGAACGACGCAGCAGGCGCTGTACGAGGTGGCGTCCGGCAAGGGGTTCCGCTGCGAGTACGCGGCGCTGCGGCCGGCGGATCTCATTACGGCGGAAGGTGTTTGGCTCATCTCCAGTGTCACCATGGTCGCGCGGGTGCGCAAGATCGACGGACTTGCCCTGCCCGACGCACCGCTCGCCGACGAGATCGTGGAGCTGGTCGGCCTCGCGGTCGAGGCGGCGGGTACCGAGTCTGCGGAGGCTTGACAGGTCTACTACATTTCGTAGTAGCAAAGTCCTGCGGGGGAAACGACCCCGCAGTACGTTGTTTTCAAGGGTCGGGCGGAAGCCCACGCTCCGGCCCTGAAGCCTGTCCTACGGGCCCAGTTTCGGAGTAGCCATGGATGCCTTGGATGTCTCCCGGTGGCAGTTCGGCATAACCACCGTCTATCACTTCATCCTCGTTCCGCTGACGATCGGGCTCGCCCCGCTGATCGCCGTCATGCAGACGATGTGGGTGGTCACCGGAAAGGACCACTGGTATCGGCTCACCAAGTTCTTCGGGAAGCTGTTCCTGATCAACTTCGCGCTCGGCGTCGCCACCGGCATCGTGCAGGAATTCCAGTTCGGGATGAACTGGAGCGAGTACTCACGCTTCGTCGGTGACGTGTTCGGCGCACCCCTCGCCCTCGAGGGGCTGGTCGCCTTCTTCCTCGAGTCGACGTTCCTGGGCCTCTGGATCTTCGGCTGGGGACGGCTGCCCAAGCTCGTCCACCTCGCCACCATCTGGCTCGTCGCAATCGGTGTGAACGCGTCCGCGTACTTCATCATCACCGCCAACTCGTTCATGCAGCACCCGGTCGGGGCCATCTACAACCCCGAGACCGGACGCGCGGAACTCACCAGCATCTGGGAACTGCTCACCAACAACACGGCGCTCGCGGCCTTCCCACACGTCGTGGCCGGAGCGTTCCTCACGGCAGGGACGTTCGTGGCCGGCGTCGGCGGCTGGTGGATGGTGCGCAGCATGCGCAAGTCGAAGGAAGCCACCGAACCCGAAGTGGCGAAGAAGCACGAGGAAACCGCGAGGACGATGTTCCGCCCGGTCACCATCCTCGCGCTGTGGGTGATGGTCGCCGCGGGCATCGGACTCGCGATCACCGGCGACATCCAGGGCAAGCTGATGTTCGAACAGCAACCCATGAAGATGGCATCGGCCGAATCGCTGTGCCACACCGAAACCGGTGCCGACTTCTCCATCCTCACCGTCGGCACCCAGAACAACTGCGAGAGCATCACCCAGCTCATCAAGATCCCCGGCCTCACCTCGTTCCTGGCGGACGGCACGTTCGACTCCACCGTCGAGGGCGTCACCGAGATCCAGGCCCGCTACGAGGAGACGTACGGGCCCGGCAACTACAAGCCCAACCTGTTCGTCACCTACTGGACGTTCCGCGCGATGATCGGCTGGGCCGCCGGGTCGGCGCTGCTCGCCGTGGTCGGTCTGTGGATGACCCGCGGCGGCCGCGTACCGGACAAGAAGTGGTTCGGCTGGCTGTCGATCGCCGTCATCCCGACACCCTTCCTCGGGAACAGCGCGGGCTGGGTCTTCACCGAGATGGGTCGTCAACCGTGGGTCGTGGCACCCAACCCGACCGGTGTCGACATGATCAGACTGACTGTCGACCAGGGCGTCTCGAATCACTCCCCGTGGACCGTCTGGGTCTCGCTCATCACGTTCACGGTGGTCTACGGGGCGCTGGCCGTCGTGTGGTTCACGCTGATCCGCCGCTACACGGTCGAGGGACCACTCGAACACGACGCGCATCCACCGGGTGACGACCACGACGAGCCCGAAGAACCGGGCAAGCCCGAGCAACTCTCGTTCGCGTACTAGGGGAGACGGTCATGGGACTTCAAGAAGTGTGGTTCATCCTGATCGCGGTGCTCTTCATCGGGTACTTCGTCCTCGAGGGATTCGATTTCGGTGTCGGCATGCTGATGCCGGTGCTGGGCAGGCGCAAGGACCCGAACGGGGACACACGGCGGCGGGTGGTGCTCAACACCATCGGCCCCGTGTGGGACGGCAACGAGGTGTGGCTCATCACCGGTGGCGGCGCGTTGTTCGCCGCGTTCCCGGAGTGGTACGCCACGTTGTTCTCCGGCTTCTATCTGCCGCTGCTGATCATTCTCGTCGCGCTCATCGTCCGGATCTGCGCCATCGAGTACCGCGGCAAGATCGACGACGACGCCTGGCGCAGGCGGTGCGACTGGGGCATCGTCTTCGGGTCCTGGGTGCCTGCCGTGCTGTGGGGTGTTGCGTTCGCGAACATCGTGCGGGGCGTCGACATCGACGCCGACAAGCAGGTCACCTCGAGCCTCTTCGATCTGCTCAATCCCTATGCGTTGCTGGGTGGTCTGACGACCGCACTCGTGTTCGCCCTGCACGGCGCGGTGTTCCTCGCCCTGAAGACGGCCGACGAAGTACGCACGGACGCCGTCGAACTGGCGTCCCGGCTGGCGATCCCGGCCGTTCCGGTGGCAGGCGCGTTCGTGCTGTGGACACAGCTGGCGCACGGCAAGGGCTGGACGTGGATTCTCGTCGCGATCGCCGCCGCCGCACTCCTCGGGGTGGTCGCGTTCACCCGCGCCGAACGGGAGGGCTGGGCGTTCCTGCTCACGTCGATCGCGGTCATCGCCACGGTGGCCCTGCTGTTCGGCTCGCTGTTCCCCAACGTCATGCCGTCCACACTGGACGCCGCGTACAACCTGACCATCGACAACGCATCGTCGAGTCCGTACACGCTGAAGGTCATGACGTGGGCCGCCGCCTTCCTCACCCCGGTGGTGCTGATCTACCAGGGCTGGACGTACTGGGTGTTCCGCCAACGGATCTCGACCAAGCACATCCCGCCTTCGATCGGTCTCCCGCTCGGGCGCAGATGAGCACAGCGGTAGGCGACGCACCCCGCCCGGCCGACGAACGCCCGGGCGGGGCGCGAGGGTCCCGGCGCCCCGTCGATCCCCGCCTCTGGCGCTACTCCGCGGCGGCCCGCGGGTACCTCGTCCTCACGGTCGCGCTGTCGATCGTCAACGTCGCGATGATCATCGTGTCGGCACTGATGATCGGCCGCGTGCTCGGTGGGGTCATCGTCGACGACGCCACCGATGTCGGCCGGTGGTCCACCGAACTGGTGGTCCTCGCGACCGCGGTGGGCGTGCGGGTGCTCGGCACCTGGCTGCAGTCCCGGTTCGCGCACCGGTCCGCCACGCGGGTCGTGGCGGAGCTGAAGGGGGAGGTCCTGGGCGTCGCCACCCGTCTGCGACCGCGCGAGCTCGACCCGCGGCGGGACGAATTCGCGACCGTGCTCACCCGCGGAATCGACGGTCTCGTGCCGTACCTCACCGGGTATCTACCGGCGCTGGTCCTCGCGGCGACGCTCACTCCGGCGACGCTCGCGGTCATCACGTTTCAGGATCTGACGTCGGCGGCGATCATCTTCGTCACACTTCCGCTCATCCCGATCTTCATGATCCTCATCGGTCTGCTCACCAGGGGCAAGGCCGCCAAGACGCTGACCGCGATGACCACACTGTCCTCCCAGCTGCTCGACCTCCTGGCCGGCCTGCCCACGCTCCGCGCGCTGGGCCGCGAACAGGGACCGGCGAGGCGGGTGCGTGAACTCGGCGACGCCCACCGCCGCACCACGATGTCGGCACTGCGGGTGGCGTTCCTGTCGTCGATGGTGCTGGAACTGCTGGCCACGCTGTGCGTCGCACTCGTCGCCGTGAGCATCGGACTGCGGCTGGTGTACGGGGGGATGGAACTCGAAGCCGGAATCGTCGCACTGATTCTCGCGCCCGAGGTGTACCTCCCGCTGCGGATGGTCGGAACTCAGTTCCACGCCGCCGAGGACGGGATGGCCGCGGCGAGCCGGGCCTTCGCCGTCATCGATACCGATCGTCCCGACGACGCCGCCGACGGTGCGGTTCTGGTCGACGCGGCCGGGGCGCGAATCGAATTCGACGGCATCGACGTCCCGTCCCGGCACGGCCCGGCACCGCGCGGCCTGACCGGCGCCCTCGAACCCGGTGCGGTGACCGTCCTGACCGGACCCAACGGTTCCGGGAAATCGACTGCGGTGCAAGCACTCCTCGGCCTCGTCGAACCCGAGCGCGGGGAGGTGCGGGTGGCGGGTACCGCCGTGAGTTCGCTCGACCGGTCCGCGTGGTGGGCGCAGGTGGCGTGGCTCCCGCAGCACCCCGTCCTCGTACCCGGCACCCTGGACGAGAACCTCCGGCTCATCGGCGAGGTCGTCGACCTCGAACAGTCCTGTGCCGCGACGGGTTTCGACGAGGTCCTCGCCGAACTTCCCGACGGCTGGAACACGCGCGTCGGGTCCGGCGGAACGGGACTGTCGCTCGGTCAGCGGCAGCGGCTCGCGCTGACCCGCGTGCTGGCCACCCGGCGTCCCGTCCTGGTGCTCGACGAACCCACCGCGCACCTCGACGACGCGTCGGAGCGGACCGTGCTCGATTCGCTGCGAAGCCTGGCCGCCGCCGGCCGGACGGTCGTGGTGGTGGGGCACCGGCCGACCGTGCTCGCGGCCGCCGACCGGGTGATCGAGGTGAGCGCCGATGTCGCGTGACCCGCTGATCCGGGCATTGCCGCTCCTCGACCTGCAACCGGGGCGGGTAGTGCGCGCCGTCGCCGCCGGCGTGGCCACGCTGGGCAGTGCGCTCGCGCTGGCGGCGTTGTCGGCATGGTTGATCACGAGGGCGTGGCAGATGCCGCCCGTCCTGGACCTCAGCGTGGCCGTCGTGGCGGTGCGCGCGCTGGGCATCTCCCGCGGCGTCTTCCGGTACCTCGAGCGGCTCGCCACCCACGACACCGCGCTGCGCGGGACCACGTCCGCCCGCACCCAGCTGTACCAGCGGTTGGCCGACGGCGACCCCGCGGCCGCTGCCGGCCTGCGCCGCGGCGAACTGCTCGCCCGCACCGGGGCCGACGTCGACACCCTCGGTGACGTCGTCGTCCGCGCGATCGTCCCCATCGCCGTGTCCGTCGTCCTGGCCGTGGCCGCCGTCGGCATCCTCGCGGTGATCTCGCCCGCCTCCGCACTCGTGCTCGCCGTGGCGCTCTCGGTGTCGGGGGTCGAGGCGCCCTGGTTGTCCGCGCGGGCCGCCCGCCTCGCCGAGACGTCCGGGGCCGACGCGCGCGCCCGGTTCAGTGAGGACGCCGTCACCGCGCTCGATCACGCCGCGGAACTCCGCGTCGCGGGTCGCCTCGAGCGAACCGTGTCGCGGGCGGTCCGCTCCGAACACGCCGCGGTCGCGGCCACCGACCGCGCCGCCGCACCCAGCGCGTTCGCGGACGCCGCCACACCACTCGCGGTGGGCGTGAGCGTGATCGCGTCACTGCTCATCGGCATGGACCTGTATTCGTCGGGGACGATGAGCCCGATGGCGATGGGCATCGTCGTGCTCCTGCCGCTGTCCGCGTTCGAGGCCACGGCCGCGCTGCCCGCCGCGGCGGTCGCGCTGACCCGGGCCCGTATCGCGTCTCGCCGGATACTCGCCGTGCTCGACGCCGCCGTCGCGGATCCGCACCCCGGAGACCGGGAACTGGACGGGCCCGCGGAGGTCGTCGCGAAGGACCTGCGGTGCGGCTGGCCCGGTGGGCAGGTCACCGCCCCGCTCGACCTCGACCTACAGCCGGGCGCCCGGGTCGCGATCGTCGGCGGCAGCGGGTCCGGGAAGACGACCACCCTGATGACCCTGGCCGGGTTGCTCCCCCCGGTGTCGGGGACGGTCCAGGTCGACGGACTCGACCTCCACCGGGTCAGATCCGAGGCACTCCGCCGGAACGTCGGATTCTTCGCGGAGGACGCACACCTCTTCGACACGTCCGTCCTCGAGAATCTGCGGGTGGCGCGCGGCGACCTCCAGGTCGCGGAGGCGCTGACCGTCCTGGAGTCGGTCGGGCTCGGGGGCTGGGTGTCGGGGCTGCCGGAGGGCGTGCACACGACCCTCGCGGGCGGTGCCAGGGCAGTGTCCGGTGGACAGCGTCGCCGACTGCTCCTCGCCAGGGCTCTGCTGTCGCCCGACCGGGTGCTCTTGCTCGACGAACCGACCGAGCACCTCGACGCCGACGCGGGCGCCGACCTGCTCCGGCGACTGCTCGCACGCGACGGCGGACTGGTGTCGTCGCAGCGCACCGTCGTGGTGGTCACCCACCAGCTTCCGGAGGATACCAGCGCTGACCTGGTGATACGGGTGGAGAAAGCTGAGAGCGAAAATGCGTTGCCGACTCCGTGAGTGCGGCGTACTTTCTTCAGTACACGAGGAAGGAGGTGGTCTGAAATTGTATGACAGACGGACACGTGAGGTGGCTGCCAGCTAGCCGCTACCGCTGACGGAATTCACTGACCGCGCGAGCGGCGAGCGAATCCCAGGCAGCTACCCGGCCCCCGAGCCCCCCGGTCTGGTCCAGATCGGACCCGGTGCACACGCACCGGAAGGCTCGGGGGCCGTTGTGCGCTCCGCGCCCGTGAGTACTTCTTAACCGCCCGACGTTAATAAGTACTCACGGCAGCGGGGGCACGGGTTCGGACCACTCCAGCCGCCCCGCTCGAGCACCGTCCTCACCTCGGCCGCGACGTCGCACGAGCGCCGCGTCACCTCCTCCCAGCCGTAGACCAGCGTCGCCTTGCCGGCGAGTTCCGCCGCGTTGCCGCGACGCCGATCTCGCAGGGCCACCGACCGCGACGAGTGATACCGCAGTCCGTCCAGCCGCACGAGGAGCGGAACGCCGCTTTCCGAATAGTCGACGTCCTCGTAAAGGGTTCGTCCGTCGACGAGAACAGGCGACTGTCGTCGAGCGGCCGGCAGTCCGTGCGCGAGTTCCACGTCGATCGCGTACCGGTGCTCGAGAATCGACTGGACTCCGCCGGACACGAACGTCAGAGCGTCGGTCAGAGCCTTGCGGTACCTGCGCGGTGGACGCTGCTCGATCCGTCGAAGCAACTCGTGGACCGGAATGTCGCTGCCGGTGACCGCCGACACGAGGACGCGTGCGGCCGCCACCGCCGACGGCTCCGCGACAGCGAGATCCACGACGGTGTCGGCCTGGGACGTTCGAGGCGGAAGCGTCGGGACGAGGATGTGGGCGTGCGCCCGGGATCGGTGCACCACGACCCCGGGATGCAGGAGATCCCCCTCGCGGGGAACGGGACGGTCGGATCGCCGGCCGACCTTCCGATACGTCGGTCCCTGCGGCTCCGCAGACAATCCGTAGGGCGCCGTGACGTGAATCGGCCCGTCAGGGTCGACGGGCATCAGCCCCCACTCCTCGGCCGCCGTCCGATGGCTGAGAATCGCTCGGGGACCGCCGAACAGCAGTGCCGCCCACAGCCTCATCGGCCGGTCGAGCGGACCGTTCGTGACGGCGTAGACGCCGTGCAGAACCGCCGACCACTGGCCGGACTCCACCATGTGCTGAATCTGCCGGGTCGAGATACCCAGTCCGCGCAGTTGGCGGGCCGTGACGAGGCCGTGCTGATAGTCGAGGACTGTTTGGAATTCGGGCCTGAAGTCGATCGTCGCAGTCGTCATGGACGCGACGGTGCGCACGCCGACCGACAGGATTCGTCCGAAACAGGCCGATCTCAACTGACCTGTGGATGAACCTCAGGTTGTGGATAACCCGAGCCGTGAGTACTTGTTAACCGCGCGTGGTTAATAAGTACTCACGGGCGCTAGCCAACGTAGCGGGACAGACGCGCGGAGAGGTGGGGACGCAGCTCACCGTCGGCGATGATGCGTTCCTCGACGTAGGCGAGGTCGCCGCCCTCGACAATGCCGTAGAGACGCTTGGCGCCGCCGACGAGAACACCGGAGGTGCTGCGGATCACGACGTCGGTCGCGAGTTCCCACGACGACTGGGTGAGGGCCTGACCCTAGAACAGTTCGACGATGCCGGAGCTGTGGGCGAGGAGGAGTTCGACGACTTCCTCGTTGGTGCTGCCGGGGATCCCGTCTCCGCTGATCCGCCAGAAGCCGGTTTCGTGGAGGTCGGGGCGCACGTATTCGCCGTCGGCGTCGAGGACCCAGGTCTGGGATTCCCACTTGAGGTAGTTGCCACCGTTGTGGGAGACGATGATCTGCTGCCCGAAGGGGTAGTCGCCTGTGTCGGGGTCGTGGCCTTCCCCTTCACCGCGCCACACACCCACGAGGGGCAGTACTGCGAGGAGTTCGTTGTTCAGATCCGGGCCGAGGCGCAGATTTGCGGTGTCCTCGGGCAGCGGAAGGTCCGGAAGCTGCGGGATGTTCCGCGACGCCGTCGTCTTGGAACGCTCGATGGCGTCCGCGACGGCTGCGTCACCGCTACCACGACGCACGGCGGGGGTGTCCCCAGCGGGCGCGCTCGTAGTCGGGTGCTCGGAAGGCGGATCTGCGCCTGCGTCCGGGTTCTGACTCACGACTCGTCGGTGACCAGGCGGTAGATCGTGTAGAGCGAGAACCACGTGATCAACACGGCGGCAAGGACAAGAAGTACCTCGAAGAAGATAACCACGGGGACATCCTAAACCGAACCCGTCGAACGGTCGAAACGGGAGGCGACTTACCGTGACTGCGGCTACGGTTTCTCGAAGGCGACCACCCGGTCGGTTCCGAACATTCTCATGCGGTCGTCTCGTCTCCCGTCCCTCCCGGAGGTCCCATGCTTCGATCGAGTACTGCCGTCACCGGTCCGGTGCGGGCCGCGATCGCGGCGACGGTGCTGCTGCTGACCGCCACCGCGTTCGGTGCTCCCGGCCTTGCCGTCGCCGCGCCCGACACCGGGAGCGCAGACTCGGGAAGTGCAGATTCGGGGAGTGCCGACACGGACCGTGTCGATCCGAACAACTACGCCGCCGACTGCCCCGACGTGATGATCGTCGCCGTATCCGGCGCCACCGACTCGACGGCGGACCGCAACCCTCTGGCTGACGAGAATCGGCAGCTCTGGTCGAACTGGGTGGGCAACGTGACGGTGCCGACCGGCGAGGCCAACAAGGACGATCCGGGGACGGTGGGGTGGATGTACGTTCCCTACCCGTCCACGTACGGTCTGGGTCTGCTGCAACCTGTTCCGACATACCAGGATTCGATGGCTGCGGGTGTTGCGTCGACGAACAAGATTCTCGACGAGAACAAGGTGAAGTGCGGCGACGACACCAAGTACGTGCTACTCGGATACAGCGTCGGCGCCGAGGTGGTCGAAAGGGTGTCGCGCGAACTCGGCCACCGAGACGGCAACGCTCTGGTTACCGCCGACGACATCGCCGGCGTCGCGCTGATCGGCGACCCGTACCGTCCCGCGGGCACCCCCTCGATGGGCGAACCCGGCCCGCCCGGAGGCGGTTTCATGTCGTCCGAGCCGGCCGACTACGGCGCTCTCGACGGCAAGATCACCTACGCGTGCCGCCCCTACGACATCGCGTGCGACGCGCCGCAGGAGATCGCCGTTCTCGAACTGGCACTCGGGGTGCTGGGACAGATGCACTTCACCCTGCTGAACCCGGGCCAGACGGTCTCCGACTTCGCGAATGCGGTGACGAACATGGCGGCGCGGTCGATTGTGCACATCGTCACACACGAAGACTGGTTCGCCTCCGACGAGTCCTTCCTCGACGTTCTCCGCAAGGTGGCCGACCGGACTTACGACCCAGACGGCCCGGACCGCAACATGCAGGTGTCCCAGGAGCAGATCGTCGAGGCGCTCAACTGGGCGATGGGTCCCGGTTCGGAGGTCGTGAAGGCGAAGCTCGCCGACGAGGGCCCGGGGTTCGTCGAGGACAACAGGGACGTCTTCGAACTGGTGATCAAGCCGTACATCTTCCTGGGCTTCATCCAGCACCTGTTCTACTGGAACAACAACCCGAACGACCCCTGGTACTGGGAGAGCGAGAAGGTCGTCGACTGGATCACCGCACTCGCGCAGTCGGAGAAGGGCGGCGAGACCATCCCAGCCGCACCGGGCAAGTAGAGTCCGCACGACGAGAAGGGCCCCGCTCCGAATCCGGAGCGGGGCCCTTCTGATGTCGTCAGCTGGTGACTACTCGCCGACCGTGACGTCGACGTTGTGCACGCCTGCGCTCGACGGGCTCACCGTCGAGGTGCCGTTGCCGGAGCTGGACAGTGCACGCACGGTCCACTCGCCGGGAGCGGCGAAGAAGCGGAAGTCTCCGGTGCCCGAGGCGACGACCTCGGCGGTGAACTCTCCGCCGCCGTCGAGGAGACGCACGAACGCTCCACCGATCGGCTGGCCGTCAGCGGCGAGAACGCGGCCGGTGATGACCGTTTCCTTCTCGACGTCGACGCCCGCGGGCAGGGTCTGGGTCTGTACAGGTGCTCCACACATGGCTCAGTGAACCTCCAACTCGATGGGTGCGCCGACGAGCGAGCCGTATTCGACCCAGCTGCCGTCGTAGTTCTTGACATCGGACTTGCCGAGGATCTCCTTGAGCACGAACCAGGTGTGGCTGGAGCGCTCGCCGATACGGCAGTACGCGATGGTGGGCTTGGACTCGTCGTAGCCCTTCTCCGAGTACAGCTTCTCCAGGTCGTCGTCCGACTTGAACGTGCCGTCCTCGTTTGCGGTGGTGCTCCACGGAATGTTGATGGCCGTGGGGACGTGTCCACGCTGCTGCGCCTGCTCCTGCGGCAGGTGCGCGGGAGCGAGGATCTTGCCGGAGAACTCGTCGGGCGAACGCACGTCGACGAGGTTCTTGCTGCCGATGGCGTCGATGACCTCGTCGCGGAACGCGCGGATCGACAGGTCGGGGGCCTCGGCCTTGTACTGGGTGGCCGCGCGGGTGACGGTCTCCTTGGAGAGGGGACGCCCGTCGAGCTCCCACTTCTTGCGGCCGCCGTCGATCAGCTTCACGTCCTGGTGGCCGTACAGCTTGAAGTACCAGTACGCGTACGCCGCGAACCAGTTGTTGTTGCCGCCGTAGAGAACGATGGTGTCGTCGTTGGCGACGCCCTTGGCGGACAGGAGGTCGGAGAACTGCTGCTGGTTCAGGAAGTCACGACGGACGCCGTCCTGCAGGTCCTTCCGCCAGTCGAGGCGGATGGCGCCTTCGATGTGGCCGCCGTCGTATGCGCTGGTGTCCTCATCCACCTCGACGAAAACGGTCTTGGGGGCGTTGAGGTTCTGCTCAGCCCAGTCGGCGGAGACTAGGACATCGGAGCGAGCCATGGTGTTCCTTTCGATGTGTACTTACTTGTGTCGGGTGGATCGTGCAGTGGTTCTCGGTGTGAAACTTTCAGGCCGCCGTGCGGAAGCGTGCGACGAGTGGATAGATCTGGCAGCCGAGGCAGATGCCGAACGCAGCGTTGAGAAACGCCGCGAACAGGGCGAATGCGGTGGCCACGGCGCCGACGACGCCGGAGCCGGCGAAGAAGCCGACGGTGCCGACGGCGGCGAAGACGAAGCCGACGAGCTGCGCGAAGCGAAGCGGTGCGACGGGTTCGCGTTCACTGACCGGGGCGAGTCGCGGCGCGACGAGGGTGCCGAAGATCCGGCCGTACGGGCTGCGCCGTGGCCCGGTGGCTGCGCCTGCCGCGAAGACGACCGCTTGAAGCGCCAGCAGAATTCCTGCTGCGACCAGCGAGAACGTCGACACGACGAGCACGGCGACGAGGACGGCGGTGGTGACCCAGGCGGCGAACCGGGGGCCACGAACGTCGACCTGCTCGAGCTCGAGTGTTGTGGACATGAGAAGTGCTCCTGCGGTGAGTCCTGAATGCTTGCCTGGCGCCGAACGACGACGGAAGACGTCGTCATCGGGGGTGAGATCACGTGCGCGGAATCCGCGGTGTCAGCAGAAAGCGACAGCCCTGGTGATCAGCAACAGGTACAGCAACAAGCCCCGAGGCGGCACAGGTCTACTGTGCGGCGACGGGTGAGCATGAGCTCGTGGCTGGATTGCACGACGACGAGTTTACCCGGTTCTTCAGGAATTTGAACCCGGGGGCCGGGTGAGGGGTCCCAGCGCGGCCCGCAGGTCGGTCGCGGCGGGTACTCCGGACACTCGGAAGCGTTGCTGCAGGTCGGCGTCGAGAATGAACGTCGTCGGCAACGACAGAACGCCGAGTTCCTTGGCGAGAGCGGGATACTCGTCGATGTCGACCTCCACTTCGACGGGAGGTTCCGGCTCGCCGGCGAGGTCCGCGACGACCTGTCCCACCACCCTGCGCACCGCCGCGCAGGGTCCGCACCAGTCGGCGGAGAAGTGGAGAACGGTGGCCCGTCGAGGGTGCTCGGGCGATGCCGGCCCGACGCCCGCCGCCTCGAGGAGCAGTCGTCGATGGTCGGTCACGACCGCGGAAGTCTCGCCGGTGCTCCGGACGGTCCCCTGGCGGCGTTGCCAGACGAGCCCGAACACGACGGCGGCGAACAGTGCGATCAGTAACAGTGTGATTCCGGTCATCGGCTCTGCAGTTCGTTCAGGTCGATCGTGACGTTGTTGCCGACGCCCTCGATGACGATCTGCGAGCCTTCCGCGTAGACCTCCGTCGGCTGGACGCCGAACGGGAGTTCCCGGGGGTCGATCGTCCGGGTGAAGAGGCCGAGGATCGCGGGGGCGAGAGGTTCGGGGATGGTGAAGTCGGCGTGGCCTTCGGGCCCGAAGTAGAAGTCGCTGGCGACGATCTTCACCTGACCGCCGTCGAGAACCAGGTCGGCCTGGACGCTGACGGTGGTCTCGATGGGCCCGACGGGGACGGTGCCGGTGAGGACGACGCCGCCCGCGGTCGGCATCCCCGAGCCGCCGGAGCCCCCGGTGCCGTCCGACTTGCTGGCCGGCGGGGCCGAAACCTGCAGGTCAGGGATGTCGAGGAAGCGTCCCAGGTCGGTGGCGTCGATGAGCATGCGGCCGGAGAGGTGATCGACCGGAAGGGCCTTCACGGAGCCGTCGACGAGGTCGGACAGCGGCGCGGAGACACCCAGGAGGGTGGACTCGATAGTCACCTCACCCACCACGTCACTCTGTACTCCCTGGGCGCGGATCTCGATGTTCTCGTACTTTCCGTCCCACGCCTGGGTGAGGAACGGAAAGCCGTGAACCGTCACCTCGGGATCCGCTGTGAGGGACGCCCCTGCCCGCAGTTCCCGCGACACCCGGTACTCCGCGTAGGCCGCCGAACCGAAGTCGACGACGAGACCGAGAGCCACGAGGAAGACGATTCCGATGATGAGTTTCCGCACGGCCCCATTGTGACGGACACCGGTCGGGGGAGTGTCGGTGCAACCTCCGCGCCGGTCGGCCGGGGGTTCGGTGCAACGAACGCCGACGGCGGCGCGCTACTCTGTCACCGACAAAAGTGTCGATACCTTCAGTGTCGATCTACCTGGACCGGCGGATGAACGATTCCGTCTGCCGGCCGGGTACGACGGCGACGAGATGGGAGGCTGTGTGGAGCTACTGCTTCTTACCTCCGACCCCAACCCCGAGGCAGTGCTGCCTGCCCTAGCCCTGCTGGCGCATTCGGTGCGGCCTGCCCCGACGGAGGTGTCCTCTCTCCTGGAAGCGAGCTCCGCCGACATCGCCCTGGTGGATGCGCGCACCGATCTCGCGGCGGCTCGCGGCCTCTGCCGGCTGCTGGGCAGCACGGGTTCCGCGGTTCCCGTGGTGGCAGTCCTTACCGAGGGTGGCCTGGTGGCGGTCAATTCCGACTGGGGCCTCGACGACATCCTGCTACCGGGCACCGGACCGGCCGAGGTGGACGCCCGCCTCCGACTGCTGGTCGGACGCACCGGTGGCGTCGCCAGCCCGGAGGCTTCCGGCAAGATCACGCTGGGTGAACTGGTCATCGACGAGGGCACGTACACGGCCCGTCTGCGCGGCCGTCCCCTCGACCTCACCTACAAGGAGTTCGAACTCCTCAAGTACCTGGCACAGCACGCGGGTCGCGTCTTCACCCGCGCGCAGTTGCTGCAGGAGGTGTGGGGATACGACTTCTTCGGCGGTACCCGCACGGTCGACGTCCACGTGCGTCGTCTGCGCGCCAAGCTGGGCAGCGAGTACGAATCCTTGATCGGTACAGTTCGCAACGTCGGCTACAAGGCCGTCCGTCCCACCCGCAGCAAGTCGGGTGCGCCGGTGCCGCCCATCGACGACCTCGACGCCGAGGATGCGGACTTCGAATCCGCGGAAGGGCCGGCGATCCAGTGAGTGCTTCGGTTCAGTCCTGGACTGATCGACTCGACGGCAAGCAAGCTGCGGACGTGTCCGCACTGCTCGAACGCGCGACGGCAACGGACGGAACCGCGCCGGTGTCGGAGCAGGGCGTGCACGCCGTGTCCGGCGCCGGTAGCGCCGGTGTCCGTCATCTCGTGGAGACCGACGCCGATCGGATCGTCGGGTATGCGCAGCTGCAGCCGGGTCACGGGGATCATCCCGCGATGGCCGAACTCGCCGTCGACCCCGAGGCCCGTGGCCGGGGGATCGGTGGCCGGTTGGTCACCGAGGTCCTGTCCGAGGGTGGTCCGGACGCCCGGGTGTGGGCGCACGGAAACCTGCCTGCGGCACAGGCGGTGGCGCAGCGCCTCGGGCTGACCGGTGCGCGCGAACTTCTGCAGCTCCGGCGTCCGCTCGCCGGTGCGGAACTCCCAGAACTCGTTGTGCCGGAAGATGTTTCACTCCGCGAGTACCGCGGCGTCGAGGACGATCCCGAGGTGCTGCGGGTCAACGCTGCCGCCTTTGCCTGGCATCCCGAGCAGGGGTCGTGGACCGAACGTGAAATGGCCGAGCGTCGTTCGGAGGCCTGGTTCGATCCGTCCGGACTGTTCATGGCGTTCGCCGCTTCGGACGAGCAGAGACTGCTCGGATTCCACTGGACCAAGGTGCACCCGAAGCAGGGCGACGAGCCGGCCATCGGTGAGGTCTACGTGGTGGCGATCGGCCCCGACGCCCAGGGGCGTGGTCTCGGCCGGTTGCTGACGCTCGCCGGACTGCACTACCTGCGTGACCGCGGGCTCGGTGCGGTGCTGCTCTACGTCGAAGGCGACAACGCGTCGGCGCTGCACACCTACGACCGGCTGGGGTTCGAGCGGTTCCACACCGACGTCGCGTACGCGCGCGCCTGAGGCGCTTCTCTACTTCCGCACCTGTTGTTCGTCTCGGAAATGTGGACAAATGCTCGGTCTGTTCACCTTCCGTTCACCGATCGTGGTCCAACTGGACATTAGCTACCCCTAGGTTTCTCCGTGGGCAGCGCCGTGTTGCCTGGTGCAGATTTCAAAGAAACGCACCTCATGTCGCCGCCCGATCGCGGGCGAGACGGTATTTCCGGAGGACTAGGTGAATCTCAAGCGCAATGGCGCCCTGCTCGGTGCAGTGGCCCTGGGTGCCATGACCTTGGCCGCGTGTGGCAGCGACAACAACGCGGCGTCGAGCGGCGTCGACGCAGCGGCGTCCAACGCGACGTGCGAGGGCAAGGCCAACCTCTCCTCGGCCGGTTCCTCGGCCCAGAAGAACGCCATGGACCAGTTCGTCTCCACCTACATCTCCGTCTGCCAGGAAAAGGGCAAGACCGTCAACCTGGCGTACAACCCCAGCGGTTCCGGCGACGGACGTACCCAGTTCATCGCGGGCCAGATCGACTTCGCCGGCTCCGACTCGGCGATCAAGGCCGAGCAGGCCGAGCAGGCCAAGGCCCGTTGCGTCGGCGGCGAGGCCTGGAACCTTCCGCTCGTCTTCGGACCCGTCGCTGTCGCCTACAACCTCGACGGCGTCGAGGACCTGGTGCTGAACGGCGAGGTGACCGCCAAGATCTTCAACGGCACCATCAAGAAGTGGAACGACCCGGCCATCGCCGCGCTCAACCCGGGCGCCACCCTGCCGGACCAGGACGTCACCGCGATCATCCGCTCGGATTCGTCGGGAACCACCGACAACTTCCAGCAGTACCTCACGGCCGCCTCCAACGGCGCCTGGACCACCGGTGCAGGCTCCGACTTCACCGGCGGAATCGGTGAGGGCGCCAAGGGTTCGGCCGGTGTCGCGCAGGCAGTGGCCTCCGCTCCGGGCTCGATCACCTACGTCGAGAAGTCCTACGCCGACCAGAACAAGCTGTCTGCCGCACAGATCGACACCGGCTCCGGCCCCGTCGCGCTGTCGGACGAGTCCGCGGCGAAGGCGATCGAGGGTGCGCAGTTCAAGGGTGAGGGTGTGGGCGATCTGACCCTCGACCTCGGCTCGATCTTCGGCACCAAGGAAGCGGGTGCGTACCCGTTGGTGCTCGCCACCTACGAGATCGTGTGCTCGAAGGGCTACGACGCCGACACCTCCGCAGCGGTCAAGTCGTTCCTGACCAGCGCAGCGAACGAGGGTCAGGGCAACCTGGCCGAGCAGGGTTACGTGCCGCTGCCCGACTCCATGAAGGAGAAGCTGAACGCGTCGGTCGCCGCAATCGGCTGATCGTACCGTTAGTCGTTCGGACCCGCCCATGACTCGATATTCTGACCAGGAAAGATTGCGAGCGCAGATGAGTGAAGCGCACATCGAATCAGCACCTCGCGCCTCCGGCTCCGCTTCTGGCGGAGTCGGGGTGGGCGGTCCGAACGGCACCCCGGAGGCCGAGTTGAGTACCACCAAGGCCGAAGCCCCGACTCCGACAGGTGCACCGCGCAGCAAGTCCGTCGCGAGGCCGGGGGACCGGATCTTCAAGTCCCTCGCAACCACCTCGGCGATCTTCATCTCGATCCTCATCGCCGCGATCGGCATCTTCCTGATCTGGCGCGCAGTTCCCGCACTGAGCAGGAACCAGGTCAATTTCCTCACCAGCCGTGAGTGGGTCACTCAGAACATCAACGCCATGGCGTTCGGTGTTCTCGACCTGTTCCAGGTGACCGTGCTCGTCTCGCTGTTCGCTCTGATCCTCGCGATGCCCGTCGCCCTCGGCATCGCGATCTTCCTCACCGAGTACTCGCCGAACTGGCTCAAACGTCCGCTGGCGTACGTGATCGACCTGCTGGCCGCCGTGCCGTCGATCGTCTACGGCCTCTGGGGTCTGCTGGTGTTCGCTCCGGCGATCAAGCCGCTTGCCGTGTGGCTCAACGAAAAGCTCGGCTGGTTCCCACTGTTCGCGACCGGAAGCGGTTCCATCACCGGCGGTGGCACCATCTTCACCGCAGGTATCGTCCTCGCCGTCATGATCCTTCCCGTCATCACCGCGGTGACCCGCGAGGTGTTCGTGCAGACTCCGACGCCCCAGATCGAGGCAGCACTCGCGCTGGGTGCCACGCGGTGGGAAGTGGTGCGAACCACGATCATTCCGTTCGGCAAGTCGGGCTACATCAGCGGATCGATGCTCGGCCTGGGTCGCGCCCTCGGCGAGACCATGGCGCTCTACCTGATCCTGCGCACCACCTCGCAGCCCTTCGGATGGTCGCTGTTCGACGGCGGCGCCACCATCGCCTCGAAGATCGCTCTCGGCTACGCGGAGTTCAACAACAACATTCAGGCCGGCGCCTACATCGCCGCAGGTCTGGTGCTCTTCGTTCTCACCTTCGTCGTGAACGCCGCTGCCCGCGCCGTGATCGCAGGAAAGAAGGACTGACCCATGACCGCGACACTCGACAAGCCGGTCAAGGCCCCCACCTTCCAGGGGGTCGGTGTCCGCCGACGCATCACCGACCTCACCGCCACCGTCCTCGTGACGCTGGCAGTGCTCGTGGCGCTGGTCCCACTGGTGTGGGTCCTGGTCACCGCTGTCATCAAGGGAATCCCTGCCCTGACGTCGGCCACCTGGTTCACCCACTCGCTCAGCGGACTGACTTCCTCGGCGGCGGGCGGCGGCATCTACCACGCGCTGATCGGCACGATTCTGCAGGGAATCGTCTGCGCGGTGCTGTCCATTCCGCTCGGACTGTTCGTTGCGATCTATCTCGTCGAGTACGCCGACCGGAAGTCGCGGCTCGCGAAGCTGACCACCTTCATGGTCGACATCCTGAGCGGTGTCCCGTCCATCGTGGCCGCCCTCTTCATCTACGCCTTGTGGATCGCGACGTTCGGTTTCCCCAAGTCCGGCTTCGCCGTTGCGCTCGCCCTGGTGCTGCTGATGGTTCCCGTCGTCGTCCGCAGCACGGAGGAGATGCTCCGCATCGTTCCGCAGGACTTGCGCGAGGCGTCGTACGCGCTGGGCGTTCCGAAGTGGAAGACGATCGCCAAGATCGTGCTGCCCACCGCACTGCCCGGCATCATCACGGGCGTCATGCTGGCGCTGGCCCGGGTGATGGGTGAGACTGCGCCGCTGCTGATCCTCGTGGGTTACGCACCCTTCATCAACTTCAACCTGTTCGGTGGCGAGATGGGCACGCTGCCCGGCGTCATGGTCGCCGAGATGAACAACCCGACCGATGCCGGTACCAACCGCATCTGGGGTGCGGCGCTGACGTTGATCCTCCTCATCGCCATCCTCAACATCCTGGCCAAGGTCATCGGCCACTTCTCACAGGTCCGCAGCAAGTGACACATACACTCGATTTCGAACACCAATCAGTAGGGAGCCGGTAATGGCCAAGCGTCTGGATCTCAAGGACGTCAACATCTACTACGGCAAATTCCACGCCGTCGCCGATGTCGGGCTGTCCGTCCCCCCGCGGAACGTGACCGCCTTCATCGGCCCCTCAGGCTGCGGCAAGTCGACGGTGCTGCGTTCGCTGAACCGCATGCACGAGGTGACTCCCGGTGCGCGCGTGGAGGGTTCGATTCTGCTCGACGGTGAGGACATCTACGGTTCCGGCATCGACCCGGTCGGCGTCCGCAAGACGATCGGCATGGTGTTCCAGCGTCCCAACCCGTTCCCGACGATGTCCATCAAGGACAACGTGGTGGCCGGACTGAAGCTGCAGGGCGAGCGCAGCAAGAAGCGTCTCGACGAGGTGGCCGAGCGGTCGCTGCGCGGCGCCAACCTGTGGACCGAGGTCAAGGACCGTCTCGACAAGCCGGGCGGCGGACTCTCCGGCGGTCAGCAGCAGCGTCTGTGCATCGCCCGGGCCATCGCGGTCTCGCCCGACGTCCTGCTGATGGACGAACCCTGCTCGGCGCTCGATCCGATCTCGACCCTTGCGATCGAGGACCTGATCACGGAGCTGAAGAAGGACTTCACCATCGTGATCGTCACCCACAACATGCAGCAGGCGGCGCGCGTGAGTGACCAGACGGCGTTCTTCAACCTCGAGGCCACCGGCAAGCCGGGTCGCCTCGTCGAGATCGACGACACCGAGAAGATCTTCTCCAACCCGACGCAGAAGGCCACCGAGGACTACATCTCGGGCCGCTTCGGATAGAGCGACACACACGAGAACGCCCCGGCCGGTACCGCGGTCGGGGCGTTCTCGCGTCTGCGGACGGCGACCTCGGGCGAACCTCGGCCGAACGAACGGGACGCTCGTACGGTCAGACCGTACGAGCGTCCCGTTCGCGCGAAAAGTGTTGGGGGAGTTCTACAGTTCGGGGTACGAGGTGAGGGTGTCGGCGTCGACGGCGGGCGTCTGGGTCTCGTCGGGCAGCTTGCCGGTGACGAGGAAGATCACCCGGCGGCCCACCTCGACCGCGTGGTCGGCGAAACGCTCGTAGAAGCGGCCGAGCAGGGTGACGTCGACCGCCGCGGCCACGCCGTGCTTCCACTCCCGGTCCATGAGGACGGTGAACAGGTGACGGTGGAGGTCGTCCATCGCCTCGTCCTCTTCACGCAGGCGCGCGGCCCGTTCGGGATCGCGCGTCTCGAGAACCTCGCGGGCAGCGGCGCCGATGGACACGGCGATGCGCCCCATCTCGGCGAAGTAGCCGTTGACCTCTTCGGGAAGCACGTGGTTGGGATGTCGGCGGCGCGCGATCTTGGCGACGTGGAGAGCCAGCGCACCCATGCGATCGATGTCGGCGACGATCTGGATTCCGCTGACGACCGAGCGGAGGTCGCCGGCGACCGGCGCCTGCAGGGCGAGGAGGGCGAACGCCCGCTCCTCGCAGATGGTGCTGAGCTCGGTGATCTTGTCGTGCTCGCCGATCACCTGCTCGGCGAGGGAGAGATCTGCCTGGAGCAGCGACTGGGTGGCTCGCTCCATGGCGACCCCCGCAAGCCCCGCCATCTCACCGAGCAAGTCGGCAAGCTCGGTCATCTGTTCGTTGTAAGCCACGCGCATGAGGTCACAGCCTACGGTGCACGGGAAACCAAGTCACGATCACACGGTGAACGCGGGGTGAACGAGCGACCGGGCGGGCGCTCATTCGCAGGACGTGTCGCCCGCGTTCACAACCGCCAGGTCCGCGGGGATTTCCACGTCCTCGGGCTGACCCTCTCGCACGCCCGACATACTGAGCGGTGTGTCGATCGGGCTGGGCGTCTGGACGGTCCCGGAGAAGTTCGAACCGAGTGCGACCTCGACGACCGTCCCGAGTCCGGTGGTCGATTCGAGCACCGCACCGGGGAACGACGACGCCAGGGTCGCCGCCTCGGCTTCGTGGCCCGGCGAGAACCGGACGACGGTCTCGCCGCTGGTTCCGGTGTAGTTGCCGACGTTGTAGATCTGGAACCCCTCGGCGGCCAGCGAGTCGGCCACGGTCGCGGCCAGTCCCGACTCACCCGATGCGTTCGACACCTGCACGGTCACGCTGGACGGGTCGACGGCCTGGACCGACAACGGCGCCGGCGCTGCCTGCGGTTCGGGGGCGGAGGGCAGGGGTTCCGCACGCTTCTCGCCGGGCAGCGCCTCGTCGTCGATGATGGCGCGGAAGATGGCCTTGATGTCGTCGGTGCGCGGAATCTCGTTGCCCCACTCGGTGGTGCCCGCGGTGGGCACCGTCAGGAACGTGACCGCGCCCGCGTCGACGTTCTGGAGTGAACGCCCGAGCGTGACCAGCGACTTCGTGTCGATGTTCTCGACGAACGTGTCGCGGGTGAATGCGTTGATGAAGCCGTTCAGCTTGCCGGGATTGAGCAGCACCTGACTGGACAGGGCGCCCCGCAGCAGGGCGGACAGGAATCTCTGCTGACGGTTGATGCGGCCGTAGTCGCCGTTGCCTTCTGCCTCGACATGTCTGGCGCGGACGAAGTTCAGTGCGGTCTTGCCGTCGAGCATCTGGGTGCCGGCCTGCGGCAGCACGGTGCCGAGGACGCCGTCCTCGAGCGGCTGGGTGGTACAGACCTTGACCCCGCCGATCTCGTTGACCATCGACTCGAAGCCGGCGAAGTCCATGCCGACGAAGTGGCCGATCTTGAGACCTGACATCTTCTGGATCACCTTCACCAGGCACTTCGGTCCACCGAGTGCGTAGGTGGCGTTGAGTTTGTCGCCGTCGGCGGCGGGAAACGTCTCCTCGGTGTAGGTGCCGCTGGCGTTGTCCCAGCCCTCACAGACGGGCCGCTCGACGTCGAGGTCGCGGGGGAACGACACCGCGACCACCCGGCTCCGGTCGGCGGGGATGTTGACGAGCATCACCGTGTCGGCGCGGGATCCCTCGGCATCGTCGATGGTTCCGGCACCCACTTCGCCGCTCGCGCCGGCGCGGGTGTCGCTGCCGACGATGAGATAGGTCTCGTCACCGGTCTGCCCGACGGCGTCGACGATGTCGGTCGACTCCGTGTCGAGTGCCGCGATCTGGTCGAACTTGCCCTCGGTGGAGCGGAGGTAACCCCAGACGATGCCGGTTCCGGCGAGTGCGACCACCGCCACGAGTGCGACGACGGCGCGTCCTGCTGCACGGAGACGCTTGCGTTTGCGGGTCTTGCTGAGAGCCAGGCGGGTGGTACCCGGGTTGCCGACCACCTGCGGTACCGCGGTGGTCTCGGCGGAATCCGCGACCCATTCGGGCTCGGGCGTGCTCTGCGGCGGCTCCGGGGGCGACGGCGCCGGAGGGGTCTCCCGCGGCGGAACCCCGGGAGGCGGCGGCTGCCGCTCGTCGATCGGGGGAATGATCTCGGTCTTGTCCGGATCGTCCGGCGCGCTCGGTTCCTCCCCGGAGACCTTCTTCACCAGGTCTGCGACGGAGAGCGCTTCGGTGGGCCCACCCGCGGCCCGGCGGCCGATCCGGCCGCTGTCGTGGCGGGACGGTTCGGCGCGTTCTACCTGCGCCCGGTGCTCGGGCGGCGCGGTCCGTTCGGGTGGCGCGGTCTGCTCGGGAGGCCGCCGTTCGGGCGGTGGCTGACGCGGCGGGAGTCGCCGCGGCCGTCCGGACTGGGCTTCTCGGTAGCTGGGATCCGCGAGAGGACGCTCCCAGGGGGCACGGGATTCGGGAGTCGGTGAGTCCGAGCTGTGATCATCACCCACCGATGCAACCTGACCTCTCCGCCGACTCGGACCTCCGTCGGCCTCGACGGATTCCAGCCATAGTACTTATCGAACGTCGAGGCTCCACACATGTAGCGAGGTGACGCGCGTTCGTGGTGCTAACCACCAGAATGCATGAGGTCGGCGCCGGCGGGCACCAGGCAGTCGTCGGGGTCGTCGAGCCACCCCTCGGGGAGAGCGACCGTGCCGGGTGACCCCTGTCGTCCGCGCGGTCCCTCGGCGTCCTTGGGGAACGGGATGGTCGGATCGAGCTGGACGAGGAGGTCGTCGAGTTCGGTCAGGGTGCTCACGAGGGCCATCGCGACCCGCAGCTCGGACCCGGCGGGGAAGCCGCGCAGGTACCAGGACACGTGCTTGCGCAGTTCACGCAGGCCCTTGTCCTCGCCGTGATGATCGGCGAGGAGTTCCGCGTGCCGGCGGATGATCGTGGCCACCTCGCCGAGATTCGGCGGAGTGGGCTGCGGTTTTCCGTTCAGCGCCGCGCTCAGCTCCGCGAACAGCCACGGCCGGCCCAGGCATCCGCGGCCGACGACGACGCCGTCACAACCGGTCTGCTCCATCATGCGGGCAGCGTCCTCGGCGGCGAAGATGTCGCCGTTCCCGAGAACGGGCACGTCGGTGACGTGCTCCTTGAGCCGGGCGATCTCGTTCCAGTCGGCTGTGCCGGAGTACCGCTGCGACGCGGTACGCGCGTGCAGTGCGACCGCGGCCGCACCCTCGCCGGCGGCGATCCGGCCTGCGTCGAGATGCGTGTGGTGTTCGGCGTCGATACCGACGCGGAACTTGACGGTCACCGGGACATCGGTGCCCTCGGTCGCCTTCACGGCGGCGGCGACGATCCGGCCGAACAGGGTGCGCTTGTACGGCAGCGCCGCGCCGCCACCCTTGCGGGTCACCTTGGGAACCGGGCAGCCGAAGTTCATGTCGATGTGGTCGGCCATGTTCTCGTCCACGATCATCTTGGCCGCGGCGTACGTGGTGTCGGGGTCGACGGTGTACAGCTGCAGCGACCGTGGTGTCTCGGTCGGTCCGAACGTCGTCATGTGCAGGGTCGCGGGCTGCCGCTCCACCAGAGCGCGCGCGGTCACCATCTCACAGACGTACAGGCCGGACGTGCTGCCCGCGCGTTCCGTCTCGAGCTCACGGCACAGCGTGCGGAACGCGACATTGGTGATGCCGGCCATGGGGGCCAGAACCACCGGACTGCGCAGCTCGAGCGATCCGATACGAAGCGATGACATTGACGACCTCTGCGAAAGTGCTGGAACAAAAACTGTGCCCGGTACCGAATCCGGTACCGGGCACAGGATAACTGTTTACGTCACGAAGCCTTCTGCTCGCGCTTCTTGGCCTCGCGGGCCAGCATGCGGTCGCGCTGCTCCTCGAACTTGGTGGCCTGGCCCTCGAGGTTCTCGAGGAACTTGCCGAGGCTCTCGCGGACCTCTTCGCCGCGGGCGGTGAAATCGGTCCGCTCGAAGATGTTCCACTTGCGCAGGACGGGCATCACGACCTCTTCGAGGTGCTGACGCAGGTCGTAGATGCCGTGCTTGGCCATGAGCACACCGTTGCGCCGGAAGTTCGGCATGCCTGCGCCCGGCATCTGGAAGTTCTGGACGATCATGTTGATGGCCTCGAGCGCCTGATCGGGCGCGAGGTCGAGGGCTGCGCCGCACATGTTGCGGTAGAAGATCATGTGCAGGTTCTCGTCGGCGGCGATGCGCTGCAGCATCTTGTCGGCGATCGGGTCCTTGCACGCCTTACCGGTGTTGCGGTGGCTGACGCGGGTGGCGAGTTCCTGGAACGTCACGTACGCGACGGAGTGGAGGAAGCCGGCGTCGACGTCGGCGGGGGAGGCGAAGCCGTTCGTCATGTGCTCCATGCGGAAACGCTCGAGCTGGACGGGGTCGACGGCGCGGGTCACGACGAGGTAATCGCGCATCACGATGCCGTGACGGTTCTCCTCCGCGGTCCAGCGACCGACCCACGTTCCCCACGCGCCGTCCTGCGAGAAGTTCTCGGCGATCTCGCGGTGATACGACGGCAGGTTGTCCTCGGTGAGGAGGTTCGTGATCATCGCGGCCTTGGCGACCTCGTCGAGCTGCGACTGCTCGGGATCCCAGTCGATGCCGCCCATCGCGGCGAAGTTGCGTCCTTCGTCCCACGGAACGTAGTCGTGGGGATGCCATTCCTTGGCCATGGAGATGTGGCGGTTGACGTTCTCTTCTGCAACCGGCGACAACTCCTGCAGCAGTTCGAGTTGGGTCAGATCCCTCGCCATGTGTAATGCCTCCAGTAGCTCAATTTGACTTTGTTCAGCCTACGGCACCGTAAGTAGGTTGGTAAACGCCGTCGGCGGCCCGGGAACCGTCCAAGTTACCGATCCGTAATGGATCTTCCGGGATGTGTCGCCGCCACGCGGCGAACCGTTACATGACAGTGTACTGATGAGCGTGCGTGTGCGGTGACCAGCGTAATCATCGCAGGGAGAGATCATCACAGCGACGCGCGGGCAGTTGTGGACGATCACAGATTTGTCGGTCTCCACAGATTCCCCGCCGTAACTCGAGCCGTGTCGGCGGTTGCGTGGGAGCCTGTTCGTCCGAGCTGTCGGTCTCCTGGGATTCGATCCACCCCAGGTGTGAATATCGCCACCCGGGCCCAGTCCGCCGCCCGCACCCTTTCCGAGCAGGCCACCCAGGACCCCGCCGAGCCCGCCGGAACCCCGCGTGTCCGTTATGCCGGTTGCGGTGGGTCGGGGCGCTGCCGACAATCGTCACATGGGCAACAACATGAGCCGCCTGGAACAGATCGTCGCCGAGTTGCCCGAAGCCGTGCGGGTGGACGTCGCCCAATGGGACGGACACCCGACGTTCCGGGTGCGGGGGAAGAATTTCGTGTTCAGTGACGTGGAGGCCACCCGGTTGACGGTGAAGCTCAGCGTCGACGAGGCCGAAGCGGTCATCGCAACGGAACCAGGGGCCGAGCCCGCGGGATACGGTCTCGGTAGACACGGCTGGATCGCAGTGGACGTCGCGGACGCGGACGAGCCCCGCTGGAAACAGCTCCGTGAGTGGATCAGAACGTCGTACACGCTCGTCGCCCCGAAGCGACTGGCCGAGCAGGTGCTGGACGAAGAACTGTTGCCGACGCAGGGAGACCAGTCATGACGACCGAGGACAGCGCATCCACTTCCACACCGGCGAAATCGGGCCTGCCGGCGTGGGCCAAGAAGGCCATCGGCATCGCAGTCCTGCTGGTGATACTGGTCATCGCCTACTTCATCCTCGCGGCCTACCTGCCGCGGGCGTGGGCTCAGAACGTGGGTGGACTGGCGGGCGGCAGCTTCGGCGGCGGCATCCTGTGGGGACTGTTGTTCGGCACCCTGTGCACCCTGCTGCCGCTGCTGCTGGTCCGCGGAGCGTGGCGGCTGTTCCGCCGGCGCCGGTTCAAGCCGGTGCAGATCGTGTTGCTGATCCTCGGTGTCCTGGTGGTGCTGCCCAACCTGTTGACGCTCAGTGTGGTGCTCGGCGGCAACAGCGCAGCGCACGCGGGCGAACGGATCATGGACGTCGACGCGCCCGGATTCCGCGGCGCGTCGCTCGCCGGCGCCATCATCGGAGTGGTGCTGTTCCTCGGCGTCGCCGGAGTCAGCTTCACGTACCGCAAGCGCGGCGAGGATCTCGCCGAGATGCGGAGAGAAACGAAAGCGAAGGACGGACAGGTGGGCGACGGGCCGCCGGCCGGACCGTCACCTGCCACGCCCTAGCGAATTCACCACACGAGCACGGGCTTGATCACCGTGCCCGCGGCCTGATCGGCGACGGCGCGGTTGATGTCGTCGAATCGATACTCGGTGACGAGACGGTCATACGGGAACTTCCCGTCCGCGTGCAGCGCCAGCAACTGCGGAATGAACTGCTGCACCGAAGAATCGCCCTCGACGCAGCCGCGGAGGGTCTTGCCGCTCAGCATCAGATCCTGAATGTTCACCGCCACTTCGGGTGCGCCGAGACCGACGACCACCGCGCTGCCGCGCGCCCGCAGGGACGACAACGCCTGGCCGATGACGGCGGGGATCCCCGTCGTGTCCAGGGTGTGGGTGGAGCCCCCACCGGTCGCCGCACGGATCGCGGCGACCACGTCCTGTGATCCGGGATCGATCGCAACCGCGCCGAACTCTTCCGCGAGCGCACGGCGTGCGGGGACCGGATCGACTGCGAGAAGCGTTGCGACGCCGGCTGATCGGGCCGCGAGCAGGGCGGCGAACCCGACGCTGCCCGCGCCGAAGACGACCACACTCGATTCGCTGACCGGCCGGAGCACGTTCAGTACCGCGCCGGCACCCGTCTGGAAACCGCAGCCGAGCGGCGCCGCGGCGGTCAGGTCGACGGACTTGTCGACGACGATGACGTTGTCGACGGTCGCGAGGACGTGCTCTGCGAAGCTGGACTGGCCGAAGAAGGCGGCGCGCACGGGTTCGCCGTTCTGGGTGACGGTGGCCGAACCGTCCGCGCGCCTGCCCGAACTGTTCAGCCGGTGCGCATCGACGCAGTATGCCGGACCAGCGCTTCGGCATTGGTCGCAGTTACCGCAGTGGCGGTAGCTGAGAATCACGTGATCACCGGGCGTCACCCCATTCACACGTGACCCGACGTGCACGACGATTCCGGCACCTTCGTGCCCGAGGACGGCGGGGCCGAGGGTGTGGGGGAGGGCCGCCTTGGTGAAGAGGTCCGTGTGGCACAGGCCGGTGGCGACGATGCGCACCAGTACCTCGTCCGCGCGGGGTTCGTCGAGTTCGACCGTCTCCAGCGTGAACGGGGAATCGGGTCCGCGTGAGAGCGCTGCTGTGACCTGCATTGGAACTCAGTCTCTTTCGAGCAGGAAGTAGTAGTGCCTGCCGTCGTCGAGGACCAGTGCGGACTTGCCGTTCATGATGCCCATCAGAGTGGAGTCGTCCACCTTCTTGAAGTGATCGAAGATGGGTGCGCCGTCGTACACCATGGTCGCGGTGACCTCGCCTCGGAACTCGATGTTCCACAGGCTGGCTTCGCCGTTGCCGGCCTTGACGTCGGAATAGAGGTTGCCGTCCGCGTCACGGCAGATCAACGGCTTCGCATCCTCGAGGGAGTGGAACGTCTTTCCGTGCCAGCGGCTCGCGAACAGCTTCTCGTGGAGGCGGTGGCCGGTGGCGAAGTCGTCGCCCTTCCAGCTGCCGAGGATGTCTTCGGCCCTGACGGTGTCGAGCGCCGCCCACACGGTGTCGAGTTCGTCGGGGGAGACGCCGCTCTCGCGCCCCCGGAGCTCGTGGAACGTGCTGCGGGCCTGATCGATGTCCATGAAGAGTTCCTTGGGGTGAGGGGTGCGAGGTTTACGAACCAAACTGTTCGTCAACCGCGCACGCTACGCCGAACCAGATGGTTCGGCAACGGGCAATTTAGGATGTCGGAATGCGAACAGCGGGAGAAGCCACGCGAGAACGGATCCTCGCCGCGGCCAAGGAGGAGTTCGCTCACCACGGAGTCGCCGGGGCCCGGATCAACCGCATCGCAGAGACGGCCCGAGCGAGCAAGGACCGTCTGTACGCCTACTTCGACAGCAAGGAAGCGCTGTTCGACGCCGTCATCGCGCAGTGGATCGCCGAGACGACCGAGCAGACGGCGCTGCGGGGAGACGATCTGCCGGGCTACGCGGGCCGGTTGTTCGACGACTACGTGGCGCACCCCGAGAACGCGAGGCTGCAGAAGTGGGCCGACCTGGAGATGCGCGAGCAGATCGCCGACAGCGATGCGCGGACCCTCGCGCTGCGGCCCAAGATCGCCGAGATCCGGCGAGGGCAGCAGGAGGGGTTCGTCGATCCGTCGTGGAACGCGGGCGAGCTGCTGCTCGTGATCACTGACATCGCCCTGTCGCTGGCCACCGCGCGTGGTGGACGCAAGCCGGAGGGGAAGTCGGGGGAGCGCACGGTGGCACAGCGGCGGCAAAGCGCTGTCGAGGCGGTTCGTCGTCTGATCGGGGCGCCTCCGACATCGGAAGCGCCGAGACGTGGGTGAGTGCTCGTGCCCCTTACCCGGCATGTGCCGGGTAAGGGGAGAGTGCCCCCAGTAGGGCTCGAACCTACGACCTGCGGATTAAAAGTCCGTAGCTCTACCAACTGAGCTATAGGGGCGCGGGGCCAGAGTCTAGTGCGCAGACGGTGACCGAGAAAACAGGGCCCCCGGCACGGCGCGCCGCGCGGGGGTGAAATGCGTCGGCTCGGGTGCGCACCCCCTGCAGCGCACCCGAGCCGACCCAAATTATACCACTTGGTGTGTTTTCGGCAGCGGTCCGGTTTGAACTCCATAAAGGTCTTCGGGTTGGTTTCTGAGAAGTTTCCATGATCTACAGACTGCTCTGTCGGTTCTTTCAAAACGGGGATACTGTTATGTATGGCTCCACGCTCGTCCCGGAAGGGCGAAAAGCGGGGTTACTACATCTGGGAGAGGGATTCACCGTCATGGCACGTCAGCAGGAGCGTGCGCGACGCACTCGCGCTGCGCTGGTGGAGTCGGCCGCGATCGAGTTCGCGAAGCGCGGCTATGCGGCGGCGTCGGTCAACACGATCCTCGAGGGCTCGAACGCCACCAAGGGGGCGATGTACTTCCACTTCCAATCGAAGGAGGAACTCGCCCGTGCCGTCCTTCAATCCGGAGTGGAGCAATTCACCGCCCTGACCGACAGGTGGACGAGTCGCACGGACATCGGGCCGTTCGAAGCCCTCCACGGTTTCGTGATCGACCTGGCGAAGCTCTTCCATTCCAGCGTCATCGTGCGGGCCGAGTTCCGGCTGATCGTCGAACCCGAGTTCTATCCGGACGTGCAGTCCGGCGGCTCGCAGGTGTGGGGGCGCGCCGCGCACGAGTTCGCGATCCGCGCTCAGCGCGACGGTCTGCTGCGCGCCGACGCCGACCCCGAGAAGTTCACCCGGGTCCTGGCGGCGTCTCTCGCCGGCCAGCGGTACATGTCCGACATGACGGCACTGGAGGGTGACCTCGGCGAGCGGTTCGCGGAATCGCTCGAAGTGATCCTCGAAGCGATGGCTTCACCCGAATGGTGGGAGAAGTTCGCGAGGGAAGGATGGCCGGATTCCGGTTCGGAACTGCCCGATTCGTAGTCTGACCTGGCGATTTGGGAAATTCTCGATCCGTGTCCTAAGCTATCCAAGCTCCCAACGGAACGCCGTTGAGGTACTGGTTCGGAGAAATCCGGCGGGCCCCCTTCGTCTAGCGGCCTAGGACGCCGCCCTTTCAAGGCGGTAGCGCGGGTTCGAATCCCGTAGGGGGTACGTTTGACCGGTGTCGAGCATGCGGTATGGTTCGACGGCAGTAAAAGTGACACGCAGTAACGCTTTACACTTGTAAAGCACAGCAGGACAAGCAAGGCCCTGTGGCGCAGTTGGTTAGCGCGCCGCCCTGTCACGGCGGAGGTCGCGGGT
>NZ_JASHKX010000045.1:0-53547 GCF_030058635.1 Rhodococcus sp. IEGM 1305 | reverse complement strand
TCGACGGTGTAGCGGGCGGCGTCGGCGTGCGACCCGGTCGTCAGGGGGGCGGCGGTGTCGAGGAAGGTGCGCGCCCAGGCGATGACCTTGTCGCCGCGGACCTTGTTGTAGGAGCTCCCGGCCTCCGCGCCGCCGTCGTCGGGGATGGCGTTGGTGCCGTACAGGGCGTCGTACAACGACCCCCACCTCGCGTTGGAGGCGTTCAGCGCGAAGCGGGCGTTGAGGACCGGGACCACCAGCTGCGGGCCGGCGGTCGAGGTGATCTCGGTGTCCACGTTCGCCGTGGACACCTCGAACGGGGCCGGTTCGGGCGCCAGGTACCCGATCTCGGTCAGGAACGCCTTGTACTCGGCCGGGTCGATCACGGCGGCGGCCCGGTCGCGGTGCCAGGAATCGATCCGGGCCTGCAGGTCGTCGCGGGTGGCGAGCAGGGCCTTGTTCTTCGGCGCCAGCTCGTCGATCACCTTGGCCGCACCCGACCAGAACCCGTCGGCGTCCACCCCGGTCCCCGGCAGCGCCTCCTCGTTCACGAAGTCGTAGAGCACCTTCGCGACCTGCAGACCGCCGACCTCAACACGCTCAGTCATGAAATGCCTCACTGTTCCGCACTTGGAGCACCGGACGGGTGCCATGAACCGCAGCCAATGTTACCCGCTGGTAAGGATGCGGTGTGGCAGATGCTCGGCGGAGGATCGCCCCGAGGTGAGGGCGGGAAGTGAGGTCAGGCCTTCTCGCCGGTGGACGGCTCCAGAGACGGGGCCTCCGACTCGATGGGCGTGTCGTTCTCGGCGTCGATCCGGTGCAGATCGCCTGCGGCCTCTGCCGCGCTGAGACGCGAACGACGCCAGGCGACGACCAGCAGTCCGGCCCACACCGCAACGAGAGCGAGGTACCCGAGGGTGGCGGCGACACCGGTGACGTCGAACGTCTTGAACAGCTTCTGCGCGTTGGTGATGATGATGATGCCGCCGACACCGGTACCCAGAAGGGTCGCGGGCACCCGGCTGACGAGCCAGGCGGCGAGCGGTGCGGCGATGATGCCCCCGAGAGCCAGCCCCGCGATGATGGGGATGTTGTCGAAGAAGTCGCTGCCGAGACCGAAGATGAACCCGATGCTGGCCGCGGCGGACACCAGGAACTCCGACGCGCTGACCGAACCGATGACGGTGCGCGGTGCGGTCTTGCCGCGCGAGAGCAGCGTGCTGGTGGTGATCGGCCCCCAGCCGCCGCCGCCGCTCGCGTCGATGAATCCACCGAACAGGCCGAGCGGTGACAGGAACTTCGCCGTGTGCGGCGACGTCCGGGCGTCGTTGACGGCGGGAGGGCGGATCGAGAAGCGGAGCAGGACGTACACACCGATCGCCAGCAGGATCGTCGACGTCACGGGGACGGCGGCGGCCGTCGACAACTGGGACAGCACCGTCGCACCGAGGAACGCGCCGATGGCGCCGGGGACACCCAGGCGCAGTACGAGGGCCCAGTCGATGTTGCGGAACCGCCAGTGCGACGCGCCGGAGGCGAGCGTGGTGCCGACCTCGGCGAAATGCACTGCTGCGCTGGCGTGTGCCGGTCCGACGCCGCTGAACACGAGCAGGGTGGTCGCAGTCACGCCGAAGGCCATGCCGAGAGCGCCGTCGACCAGCTGGGCACCCACGCCGACCAGCGTGAAAATCAAGAGCTTGAACATCGAGACTCCGACCGAGAGAGCGAACCGTCAGGGCAGCAAAGACCAGCGAGCAGGCTGGTCAGCAACATCCCTGGTCGAAGGCATGGCCTCGGCGGGAGGGCCAGAAGGGCATGAGGGCGAGCGAGGCCGCGGGGCCTGCCTGCGCGCTCGTGCCGTTCACTCGGACTCCCACATCTCTCGTCGCGTGCGCGGCCGTCCGCGCACAAGGCTCGACACTAGCTGGAGGGGTGGGCGCGTGTCATCTTCACACGCGCCCAACCGCTCACAGTTTTCGCGCAGAGATCTCGAAGCCCGCGTCGCGCAGCCGTGTCACCAGGACGTCGCCGAGTGCCGTCGCGGGGGTGAGGACACCGGCCGAATCCGGCAGTGCATCGCCGCCGAGGACGAGGCTCAGCGCGGATTCGCCGAGCATCACCGCGGTGGCGCTGTATCCGGGGTCGCCCTTCGCCTTCACCCGCGACGTGTAGCGCGCGCCCGTGGTGGTGGTCGTGTACACGTCGATGGTGAAGTGGCCCTTGCGCTGCGCCTCTTCGCTGGGGCCGTCGCCCGGTGAGGGCAGAACGCGGTCGAGGACGTACCGGGTGGGCGGGAGGGCCATTCCGACGATCAACGCGCCGAGGCCGGCCGCCACCGCACCCGCGATCACCGGTGTGATCGGGGAGCTTCCGACGTTCATGACCTCGCGGTACTTGAATTCGCGACCGTAGGCCCAGTCGCGGAGCGCGTTACTGCGCCGCACGACCCGGGTGTTGTAGGGGCCCATGAAGAAGGGGGCCTTCCACCCCTTCAGGCCGGGTGCGATGTCCTTGCCGTTGACCACGCTCATGTCGGACTGCTTGCCGAGGTCCGGTTCCTTCGAGCGGTCGGGGCTCAGCGAGTACGGCGACGCCGCGAGATGCCGCGACGCCGGATTCTTCTTCGACACGTCCACCTGTGTGCGCAGCGAATCGATCGTGCCGCCGCTGACGCCGCCGCGCACAGATGTGACCACCAGGGTGGTGTCGGTGAGTTCGCCGGCGCCGTCCTCCCGGACCTTCTCGTGCAGGACGTGCACCCCGAGGTCGGACGGAATCGAGTCGAACCCGCAGGAGTGGACGATCCGGGCGCCGGTCTCGCGGGCCCGATCGTGGTTGGCGTCGATGCTCTCGCGGGCGAACAGCACCTCTCCGGTGAGGTCGACGTAGTCGGTGCCCGCCTCGGCGCAGGCCGACGCGAGGGCGTGTCCGTACTTGGCGTACGGCCCGACCGTCGTCGCGACCACCTGGGTGCGTCCCGCCAGGGCTGCGAGCGACGGGGCGTCGTCGGAGTTCGCGACGATGAGGGGCCATTGCGCCGCGCGCGGACCGAGCGAGGACCGCACCGCTTCGAGTTTGGCGGCTGTCCGCCCCGCGAGCGCGATCCGCACGCCGTCCGGGGCGTGCTGTGCGAGATAGTTGGCGAGAAGTGTGCCGACGAAGCCGGTGGCCCCGTAGACGACGAGATCCAATTCACGTGCGCTGTCTGTCATGGCACGACCCTACTCGGCGGTAGGGAAGCGGGAGCTCAGACTCCGGTACCGGGGTGGGTGGGTGCGAGGGGTACGCGGGTGCGGAGGCGCAGGACGACGTAGCCGACCCACGAGGTGACGACGCCGAGCGCGACGAGAGTTTGGATCGCTCCCGCGGCGGATTCCGGGTAGACGACCCCGGTGAGGTAGTGGGAGATGAACCCGGACGAGGGGAGTGGGTCCTGCCCGGCGCGGACCCGGGCCCAGCTCTCCACGTGTGTCAGCGGACAGTCGATGCCGACGAGGAGGCCGGTGAATCCCCAGGCCACCGCGGCGAGGTGGAGGGCGATGGTGCGCGGCCAGTGCCAGGCGAGAAACCCGCCGCACACGACGTAGAGGATGAAGATCAGGTGCGCGACGGCAGTGGCGTCGGCGACGACCTCGAAGAAGACGTTCCCCATCGATGCACCCCTGACATCCGAAGTTCCCCCTACGCCATCGTAGGCGTCGCCCGGCCGGGTCCGCCGGGTAACGGGCTCAGGCGGTGCCGCGCACGTCTTCCTTGACCACCAGGATCGGAATGTCGACCTCGAGCAGGAGGCGCTGCAGCCACCGTTCCAGGAGGAACTTGCCGATCGGGGACATGCGCCGGGTACCCACGACGAGCAGATCCGCACCGCTGCTGTCGACCAGCGCGCACAGTGCGCTCACCTGATCTCCGTCGTGTTCGTTGGTGCGCAGTTCCCACGACGACTCGCCGACCCCGCCGCCCTCGAGCGTCGCCTGGATCTCGGCGCGCAAGGCGGACCGGTCGGACTCGGCGTCCTGCCCGGGGTCGTCGTCGAGGACGTGGAGGACGAGCAGCTGTTCCCGTCGTTGCACAGCCTCGCGGGCGGCGTGGACGATGGCCGCCCGGCCTTCCGGGCTGTCTCGGTGGACAACGGCTATCGCCATGAAGCGCCTCCATTTGCAGGTATCGGTACGACCCCTATTATCCCCGTGCCGGAGAGTGCTCCGGCTGTGTCGATGCTCTCGTAGGCGGATCCGAGCTGTGTTCGATCACCAGGGTGAGGGCTCGTAGTCCTTCAGGAAGCAGCCGTGCAGATCGACGCCCTGCTCGCCCTGGACGATGGGGTCGTAGACGCGGGCGGCGCCGTCGACGAGGTCGAGGGGGGCGTGGAAACCCTCGTCGGCCAGGCGCATCTTGGTGTAATGCGGCCGCTCGTCGGTGATCCACCCGGTGTCCACCGCGGTCATGAGGATGCCGTCCTCGAGCATCTCCTTGGCGCTGGTGCGGGTGAGCATGTTCAGCGCGGCCTTCGCCATGTTGGTGTGCGGATGCCCCGGGCCCTTGTAGGCGCGGCTGAACTGGCCCTCCATCGCGGAGACGTTCACCACGTACTTGCGGCGGGCGCCTGCCGCCGCCATCGCGGGGCGCAGCCGGGACACGAGGATGAACGGGGCGACCGAGTTGCACAACTGCACCTCGAGCAGCTCGATCGGGTCGACTTCCTCGACCGTCTGGACCCAGCTGTTCGTGTGCGCGAGGTCGGGCAGGAGTCCGCCGGCGTCGATCGCCAGACCCTGGTCGATGCGATCGGGGGATGCCGACTTCGCGACCAGCGCAAGTGAGCTCACCGCGTCGGGGGACAGTGCGGCGCCCGCCATCGCGGACACGTCGGACAGTGAACCGGCGAGTGCCGCCGGGTGGGCGTCGCTCGTCTTGCCGAACGTCAGGACGTCGGGCAGGTCGCCGGAGGGAAGGGCACCGGACTCGGCATCCGCGAGCGCGCTGTAGGCGCCGGGGGAGCGTCGCACCGTCTGCGCGGCGTTGTTGATCAGGATGTCCAGCGGGCCCTGCGCGGCAACGGAGTCGGCGAGCGCGACGACCTGCGCCGGGTCGCGCAGATCGATTCCGACGACGCGCAGCCGGTGGATCCACTCGCTGCTGTCCTCCATCGCCTTGAACCGGCGGATGGCGTCGTTGGGGAAGCGTGTCGTGATCGTCGTGTGGGCTCCGTCGCGGAGCAACCGCAGCGCGATGTACATGCCGATCTTGGCGCGGCCGCCGGTCAGCAGCGCCCGGCGTCCGGTGAGGTCGGCGCGCGCGTCCCGCTTGGCGCGGCTCGTCGCCGCGCAGTCGGGGCACAGCTGGTGGTAGAAGGCGTCGACCCGGGTGTACCGCTGCTTGCAGATGTAGCACGGGCGGGGCCGGATCAGGGTGCCCGCGGACGCGCCGTCGGCGTTCGACGTGAGGGGGATGCCTGCGGTCTCGTCGTCGATTCGATCGGGGGAACCCGTGGCGGTCGCGGCGACGACCTGACGGTCGGCCTCGGAGACGGCGTCGCGGGCCGCGATCCGCCTGCGCTTCTTCAACTTCTTGAAGAGGTGACCGACGGCGCGCTGGACCGTGACGGAATCGGGATCCGCGTCGTCGAGTTCCGCCGCCTGATCGAGAACCTTCAAGCAGATCTCGAGCTCCGACGGATCGATCGTCGTCGTTGTTTCACCCATCGAACTTCGCCCTCTCACGAAGAAGGCCCCGGTTCGATGAACCGGGGCCTTTTCGTCTGTCTCAACTCAGAGTGTCCGAGGGGGGACTTGAACCCCCACGTCCGTTAATAGGACACTAGCACCTCAAGCTAGCGCGTCTGCCATTCCGCCACTCGGACTTGCTTGCCCCCATTTCCTGGGTGCTGCAAAAGATTAACCGATGAACCGCCACGGCCCAAATCGCCCCTCTCACCTGAGCGTTTCCGCTGCTGCGGTGGTAGGAAAGTGGAGTGCCAACTACACAGGAAACCCCAGGCCAGGGTCGCGCCGAAGCCGAAGTCGTGGATCTCGTCAGTTCACTGATCCGCTTCGACACGTCCAACACCGGAGAGCTCGCCACGACGAAGGGCGAACGCGAGTGTGCGGAGTGGGTGGCGGCCCAGCTGCAGGAAGTGGGTTACGAGACCGAGTACGTGGAGTCGGGTGCACCGGGCCGCGGCAACGTATTCGCGCGGCTGAAGGGGTCGAACCCCGACCGCGGCGCCCTCATGCTGCACGGCCACCTCGACGTCGTTCCCGCCGAGCCGGCGGACTGGCGCGTCCACCCGTTCTCCGGAGCCGTCGAGGACGGATACGTGTGGGGTCGCGGCGCCGTCGACATGAAGGACATGGTCGGGATGATCCTGGCGGTGGCCCGCCAGTTCAAGGCCGAGGGAATCGTTCCTCCCCGCGATCTCGTGTTCGCCTTCGTCGCCGACGAAGAGGCCGGTGGCAAGTACGGCTGCCAGTGGCTGGTCGAGAATCGCCCTGACCTGTTCGAGGGTGTGACGGAAGCGGTCGGTGAGGTCGGTGGTTTCTCCCTGACCGTTCCGCGACCGGACGGCACCGACCGCAGGCTCTATCTCGTCGAGACCGCCGAGAAGGGCCTCGGATGGATGCGGCTGACGGCCAAGGGCCGGGCCGGGCACGGTTCGTTCCTGCACACCGACAACGCCGTCACCATCCTGGCGCAGGCAGTCGCCCGGCTGGGTGCGCACACCTTCCCGTTGGTCATCTCCGATTCGGTGGCCGAATTCCTCGCAGCGGCGGGTGAAGAGACCGGACTCGACTTCGACCCGAAGTCGCCCGACCTCGACGGCACCCTCGCGAAACTCGGCACCATCGCCAACATCATCGGTGCCACCCTGCGCGACACCGCGAACCCGACCATGCTCTCTGCCGGCTACAAGGCCAACGTCATCCCGCAGACCGCGGAGGCCGTCGTCGACTGCCGGATCCTGCCCGGCAGGCAGGCCGAGTTCGAGGCGACGGTCGACGAGCTCATCGGGCCGGACGTCCAGCGTGAATGGATCACGAAACTCGATTCCTACGAGACGACGTTCGACGGGCATCTGGTCGACGCCATGAACGACGCGATCCTCGCGCACGATCCCGGTGCCCGGACCGTGCCCTACATGCTGTCGGGTGGAACCGACGCCAAGGCGTTCGCGAAGCTCGGCGTCCGGTGCTTCGGGTTCGCTCCGCTGCAGCTGCCCGCCGACCTGGATTTCAGCGCGCTGTTCCACGGTGTCGACGAACGGGTACCGGTCGACGCACTACTGTTCGGTACACGCGTGCTGGAACATTTTCTGCTCCACAGCTGATCCGAGAACCGATACGCGACAAGAGAGGAACCGCATGTCACACGACCCGTACGAGGCACTTCCCGACCTGCCGAGTTTCGAGCTGACCTCCACCGACGTCACCGACGGGCAGCCGCTGAACAAGGAACAGGTCAGCGGAATCTTCGGCGCCGGCGGCTACGACAACTCACCGCAGCTGTCGTGGTCGGGATTCCCCGCCGAGACCAAGAGCTTCGCGGTGACGGTGTACGACCCCGACGCGCCGACGGCGTCCGGATTCTGGCACTGGGCTGTTGCCAACATTCCGGCCGACACGACCACGCTGGTGAGCGGTGCAGGCGACGACGACGGAACCGGGCTGCCGAGCGGTGCGATCACGCTGAAGAACGACGCCGGATTGCGTCGCTTCCTCGGTGCGGCACCGCCGGAAGGACACGGTCCGCACCGCTACATCTTCGTGGTCCACGCGCTCGACGTGGAGACCCTCGACGGGGTCACGGCCGATTCGACGCCGGCGTTCCTGGGTTTCAACCTGTTCTCGCATGCGATCGCTCGCGCGAAGATCCAGGGGACGTACGAGCAGTAGCCCGGTAGCTCCGGAAAGACTTAGGTGGCCGGCGAATCCTCGGATTCGCCGGCCACCTGTCTGTGTGCGGTCGGTGTCAGCGCACGGCGCCTGCGCCGACCGCATCGGCGACGGAGGAGTAGCCGGCCTCGCGCACCTTCCGGGCCAGCCCCTTGTGGATGCGGCGTGCCCAGAACGGCCCACCGTAGATGAATCCGGTGTAACCCTGCACGAGGGACGCCCCGGCCAGGATCCGGTCCCACGCCTGGTCGACGGTCTCGATGCCGCCGACGGAGATCAGCACCAGGCGATCACCCACCCGCGCGTGCAGGCGGCGGAGGACCTCGAGGGATCGTTCGGCGACCGGAGGTCCCGACAACCCGCCCGCGCCGATCGCCGCCACCGCGTCGTCCGGGGTGTTCAGCCCGTCTCGGCGGATCGTCGTGTTGGTCGCGACGATGCCCGCCAGGCCGAGTTCGAGCGCGAGATCCGCGACCGCGTCGACGTCGTCGTCGGACAGGTCGGGTGCGATCTTCACCAGAACCGGGACGGTCACGCAGTCGAGAACGGCACGCAGGAGAGGTCGGAGAGATTCGACGGCCTGCAGGTCCCGCAGTCCCGGGGTGTTCGGGGAGCTGACGTTGACCACCATGAAATCGGCCAGCGGACCGAGCAGTTGCGCGCTCGCCGTGTAATCGGCCGGGGCGTCCGCGGCGTCGACGATCTTGGTCTTGCCGATGTTCGCGCCGATCGGCACACCGGCCCGGCGCTGACGGAGATGATTGGCGGCATTGCCTGCACCGTGATTGTTGAAACCCATCCGGTTGATCAGGGCGCGGTCCGCGGGCAGCCGGAACAGGCGGGGAGACGGGTTGCCGGGCTGGGCCTGGGCGGTGACGGTGCCCACCTCGGCGAAACCGAAGCCGAGGGGGCCCCACGCGTCGACGCCGGTCGCATCCTTGTCGAACCCGGCGGCGAGTCCGAGCGGCGCCGGGAAGTCGAGTCCGAACACGGTGTTCCGCAGTACCGGATCGTCCACGACGAGAACCTTGCCGACGAGCTGGCGCAGCGGCGAGAACCGCGTGACCAGGCGCATCGCGGCGAAGGCCAGGTGATGGATCCGCTCCGGCGGAACGCGGAACATCACCCGTAACAGCAGGTGGTACAAGGAGGTCTCCCTAGATTGCGGGGTCGGGGACATGGTGAGCGGTCTTCCTTCGTTTGAGCAGCACACGGCGGCTTCCGTCGGAGTACAGGCGGACTCGGGACAGCTCCCAGCCACCGAATTCCGCCTGGATGGCCAACCTCATCGAAGCGCTGATGCGGGTGACGTCGGGTGGCAGCCGAAGCGGCACGTACTCGAAGTCCTCGGATTCGATCTCCCACCCGGAGGGGAGTCGACGTGAATGCGATGCCATCTACGAACTCCTCGTCGGGATCTGCTGTAGGCCGTCTCCCGTCGCGGAACCGATCAGGAGGTCACCGTTCACGGTATCCACAGTGACAGAGTTCGGCTGCCGGACGGTGGGATACCGCGCCGTTTCCACGCCGACACCACTCGACAGGTCGAATCCGACCACTTCGTTGGTCTCGGTCAGCGTGACCCACGCGCGGTCGGCAGTGTCGTCGTAGGCGACGGCGTACGGAGCGAGCCCGGCGGGGAACCGCTGACGGAGCATCAGTGTGTCGGTGGTGTAGGCGAGCAGTTCGTCGCCGGTGGTGTCGGTGACGAGGATTCGTCCGTAATGATCGGTCGTGAGTTGAGTCGCGCCTTCCCCGGCGCGCAGCGCGACACCGAGCGCGGCAGCGGGGACGTCGATGGCGGTGACGGACGTCTGACCACGATCGAGAGCGGTGAGCGAGTCGCCGACGACGGCAAGTCCGTCGACAGACGTGAGACCGCCGATCACCTGTGACTCGTTCGTCTCGGTGTTCACGATGTGAATCTCGCCATTGCCCAGGCCCATCGCCAGCCGCCCGTCGGGCAGTTGGGCGACCGACCGGACGTCGCCGTCGGCGGGGACGAACGTCACCTCACCCGTCCGCAGGTCCAGGCGTCCTACCTGGGTGTTCAGGGCGAGTAGCGCCACACCACCGGGGGCAAGGGAGACCTGGGCGACGGTGTCGTCCAGCGGAATCACCCGCGGAGGCGCCGTGAAATCCCCCGCCGGGAACAGCAGGACCTGGTTGCCTTCGCCTCCCAGCACGACGGTCGTGCGGGTCTCGGGGTCGAATGTGGTGGACTCGATCGGCACGCCGACAGGGTGGACGACACCGGCAGGCGTGGTGTTCTGGGCCGGGGACTGCGCGGCACTCGCGGGCGCGATCGTGATCGCCTGATCCTCGTCGGAGTTCGACGAACAGCCCGTGACCAGTAGAAATGCCACTCCGATACACGAGGCGACGACGCGCGCTCCCGGTCTACCCATGTGCTGCTCCTCGGGGTTCTCTCATCGACCTACACCTGTACAACTGCCCACAAGCATCCCTGATCCGCGAAACGCCCACGAAATGCGGTCGGTGCCGAGCGGGTGCCGAGGCGATACCGTGAGAAACATCGACCCCGCGCCCGGCGGTCTCCCGATCGCCGGCCCAGGTCATCGAGGAGAAGACCGTGGAAATACCCGAAACACCGACGTTCACCGTCGAAGACATCTCGGTAGGACCGCACGCACACGGCTTCGGCCGGACCGCAGAAGGTAACTCCTACGCATTCCGGGTGCGCAAGAGCACGATGCACGTCGAGGTCTACCGCGCCGACGTGGAAACCGAGGTCCCGGCTCCGGACGACATCGTCGCGTCGGCGCGGCGCTCGGTGCGGGAGATCGACCTGACCGATGAACGCAGCATCGTCGCCGTCGTGAGAGATGCCGTGTCCGATCCCGATTCCCACGTGGCAGGGCCGGAGGACGGGATCACCGTCCGTGCGGTCCTCAGCCGTCTCGGGGCGGTCATCGACGGGCTGTGAACCCCGCGGTCTAGCGCCGGTCGCGGCGGGGGAGGACGAGGGTCGCACCGGTCACCGGGTGCTCGATGACCTCGACGGGGTGCCCGTACACCCGGGTCAGCAATGCCTCGGACAGAACGTCGGCGGGCGGGCCGTCGGCGGCGACACGTCCCTGCTCGAGGACCACGATCCGGTCCGCATATGCGGCGGCGAGCGCGAGGTCGTGGAGGACGACCACCACCGCGGTACCCTGCTCCGCGCGGGAGCGGGCGAGACGCATCACGGTCTCCTGGTGCCCGAGGTCGAGGGCGGCGGTGGGCTCGTCGAGCAGGATCGTCTCGGTGCGCTGCGCCAGCACCCGCGCCAGGGCCACCCGGGCACGTTCGCCACCCGACAGCGCGGTGAACGGCCGGTCGGCGAATGCCACGACGTCGCAGATCCGCATGGCCTCGGCGATCGCGGCGGCGTCGTCGTCGGAGCGGGGGGTGCGCGCCCACGGTGAGCGGCCCATCGTGATCACCTGACGTGCGGTGAACGAGAATCCGACCGTGTTCTGCTGGGGAAGGACCGCCCGGCGCTGGGCCATCTCGAGCGCCGTCCACTCGCCGAGGTCCCGGTCGTCGAGGTGCACGGTTCCCGTGTGCACGTCCTGATCGCCCGACAGCGCCGCGAGGAGGGTCGACTTGCCTGCCCCGTTGGGGCCGACGAGAACGAGGACCTCGCCGATCCGCACGTCCACGGACACGTCGTCGAGCACGGGCCTGCCCCCGCGGGTGACGGCGATGCCGTCCGCCCGCAGCGTCACGGCCCCCGAGGAGCGCGGCGGGGGCACCGGGTCGGTCCGTCGGAACAGGCTCTGCTCGATGGCCTCGCCGACCCGGGTGCGGAGCGGGTGGAATGCCGGACTCATGCCCACCCGCCCTGACTGGCCCGGGTGCGGCGCAACAACCAGAAGAAGAACGGCCCGCCGACCAGGGCCGTCAGCATGCCGAGCGGAAGGTCCGCGTTCGCCACGAGGGACCGGGCGCCCAGGTCGGCGAGGAGCAGCACGAGCGAGCCGCACAGCGCGCTCGCCGGAATCAGGGCCCGGTGGCCCGGCCCGACGGCGATGCGCATCAGGTGCGGGACCACCAGGCCGACGAACAGGATGATGCCGGTGAAGGCCACGCTGGACGAGACGAGCAGGGCGACGATCAGCACGGCGATCTGACGCAGTCGCTCGACGTCGAGGCCGAGGTGCCGGGCCGCGCTCTCGCCGAGAGACAGCAGGTCGAGTTTCCCGGCGATCATCATCGTGGCGGCGATCCCGGCGACGGTCATCGGCGCCACCACCGCGACGGCGTTCCAGGTGGCCCCGTTGAGGCTGCCCAGTTGCCAGAACACGATCTGATCGCGCGCCGCGGGGGACGCGACGAACGTGAAGAAGGCGATGAGGCCGCCGGCGAACGCGTTGACCGCCACCCCGGTGAGGACGAGGGTGACCACCTCGGTGCGGCCCTCGTGCCGGGCGAGGACGTACACGGCGACGGTGGTGATCAGGCCCGCGACGAATGCGGCCGCGGCCACCGTCCACCCGGCCGCGAACGCGCCGCCGACCACGATGGCGGCGCTGGCGCCGACCGCGGCGCCTGCCGACACCCCGATGACGCCGGGTTCGGCGAGCGGGTTGGCGAACACACCCTGCAGCAGCGCTCCCGCGCATCCGAGCGCCGCCCCGACCAGGATGGCGAGGACCACGCGCGGGAACCGAACCTCCCACAGCGTCACCTCACCACTGGGATGCGCGGGCATCGGTCCGAGATCCAGTCCGATTCGGTGCAGGATGCTGCCGAGAACCTCTCCGGGTCCGGTCGGCACCTGCCCAATGCAGGCCGAGAAGACGGCGGCGACAGCAAGGGCGATCAGCAGACCGCCGAGAACGGCACCGGTTCGAGTGCGTGAGGAAGGCTTACCCGGAGCGTGGAGGTCTTCGACGGTCATGGATTGGCGGTCGGGTAGACGGCGTCGGCCAGCGCGCCGAGAACACGGCCCGTGTTGGGGCCGAAGCTGAGCAGCACCCCGTCCTGCATGTCGACGACGCGCTGGTTCTTGCCCGCCGGAGTCTGCGCCACCCCGGGGATCTTCTCGAGTCCCTCGATGCCGCCGATCGATTCGAGCCCGCCCGTCATCATCAGGAGGACGTCGGGAGCGGCGGCGATCAGAGCCTCGCTGGTGATCGGCGCGAACTGCTGCGTGATGCCCGATGCGGTGCCGGCGTCGACTGCGCCGAGCGCGTCGATCAGCGAGTCGGCGCCCGACCCGGGGCCGCCGATCATGGTGATCGCGGTGCCGCGCAGATAGAGGAACGCGATCTTCAGGGGATCGTCGCCCTGGGGGGCGCGACTCCGGGCGGCGGCGATCTCACTCTCGGTGCGGGCCGCGAGTTCGCGGCCCTGCTCGGGCACGCCGAGCGCATTCGCCACCGCCGTGATCTGATCGGGCACGCCCTCGAGGGTCCGCGTCGGATCGAAGAAGACGACGGGAACACCGGCTGCCCGCAGCTGATCCTGCACGGCCTGCGGTCCGATGCTGGTGTCGGTGAGGATCACCGTCGGCGCCAGGTCGAGGATGGCCTCGGCGTTGAGGGACTGCCCGCCCGGTGTCACCACCGGCACGTCCTGTGCGGCCGGGAACTCGGAGGCGATGTCCCGGCCCACCACGTTGTCGCCGAGTCCGAGTGCGAAGACCGTCTCGGTGAGCGTTCCGTAGCGGTCCGCGGTCACGATCCTGCTCGCGTCCGTGATCGTCACGTCCACCCCGTCGAAACTGCGGACCGTGACGGGCAGCACCGGCGTGGCAGGGGAATCGAGGGGTTCGGGATTCAGGTCGTCGAGGACCGCCGTGCGCGCACCGCCGGTGCCGCCGGCGCTGTCACCGGCGCCGGAAGTGCACGCCGTCACCGCTATCGCCGACACGAGAAGCAGGACGAGAACGGCGAACAGCGACCTGTCCGTGCGGGTCCGGAACACCGATCTCATCGTGCGAGGTACCGGTCGATGTCCGCTTCGAGGGCGGCGAACAGGTCGCCGTTGAGCCGGTAGGCGAGGTTGACCTCGTCGATCACCCGCTGCTGGTCCGCCGGAGTCAGGGGCGCGGCGTCGAGTTTCGCGCGGTAGGTGTCCTTGAACACCTTCGGTTTCGGGATCTCGTCGAAGATGTAGAACTGCAGGCCGTCGGTGGTGTACCCGTAGGCGCGTTCGAGCATGCGCCGGATGATCTGCCCGCCGGACAGGTCTCCCAGGTACCGGATGTAGTGGTGCGCAACGAAACCGGCGGGCCACTCGTACGCCACCTCGCGGAGCCGCTCCACGTAACGGGTGGTGGCGGGCAGTGCGGCCACCGTCTCGCGCCACGACGGCCCGCGCAGGAACTCGAGATCCGCTTCCAGCGACGGAACCCGCAGCAGTTCGTCGTGGAGAAACGGCGACGCGACGGGGTTGCCGGTGTGGGTGCGCCCGGCGTCCTCGAGTTCGCAGTAGACGAGGTACGTCTGCGCGAGCAGTTCGGCGTAGCCGTCCGAGGTGAGTTCACCGGCGAGGAGGGCCCCGACGAAGCGGGACTGCTCCGTCTCCCGGTGAGCGGCGTCCGTCCCCGCCTTGATGCGCTCGGCGAAGCCGACGGTTCGGCGATCGGCCGCGTCGGCCTCGTTCAGCGTGGTCATGGACTCTCCTGCAGATCTACGGGCGTCGGCCGGTGGGCACCAGGTTAGCCTGCCCTGCACGTGAACTGCAGGTGCATGTCTGCCTGCTCCTGCACACGCTAGGCGCTGACGTCGTCGAGCGCCGCCGCGATCGCGGCGGGCAACTCCAGTTCCTCGGCGACGAGCACCCCGGTCAGCTGTGCGATGTCCCTCGCCCCGACGACCGCGCTCGCAACACCCGGACGGTCGCGCGCCCACGCGAGCGCGACGGCCAGCGGGGACGTGCCGAGCCCGTCGGCCGCGGTCACGACCGCGTCGACCACCCGGACGGAGGAGTCGCCGAGGTAACTCTGGACGTCCTGCGCGTGCGCGTCGTCGGCACCGCGGGAATCGACGGGGATGCCGTTGCGGTATTTGCCGGTCAGGACTCCGCGGGCGAGCGGCACCGCAGCGAACACACCGATGCCGTGATGTACCGCGGCCGGAACCAGTTCTTCCTCGACTCCCCGGGCGAGCAGCGAGTACTCCACCTGGGTGGCGACGAGCGTGGTGCCGCGGGACGCGCCTGCCGCGGTGGCCAGCTGCCACCCGAGGTAACCCCGCGCCCCGACGTACCGGACCCGGCCGCTCGCCACCGCGAAATCGAGTGTGGCGGCGACCTCGTCGACCGGCGTGAACGGATCCCAGGTGGCGACCTGCCACATGTCCAGGTAGTCGGTGCCGAGTTCGCGCAGAGTGGCGTCGAGCTGGGCGACGAGACCGCGCCGCGAGCAGTCGATTCGTGACGGACCCGACGGGTTGATCCCGGAACTCGAGCTCAGGACGAGTTCCGTTCGCGGCACCACGTCGTCGAGCAGTTCCGCCAGGATCCGCTGCGCCACACCGTCGCCGTACGCGGGCGAGGTGTCGACGAGCGTTCCGCCCGCATCGACGAACGCCGCGATCTGCGCCGCGGCCTCGTCGCCGTCCGTGTCCCGACCCCAGGTGAGCGTGCCCAGGCCGAGTCGTGACACTCGCAACCCGCTTGCTCCGACCGATCTCTGTTCCATAACCGCCTGCGTCTCGTACCGTAGCTGCAACCCCGGCGTCACCCCCGAAGATGCTGGTGCCCCCCGGAACCGGCCACCACAGGTGCAGAGTAGTGGGGTATCGCGGGGCAGGGGGTCCTGCCACGCCGGATTCTGCCGGAGGTCGCCCTCCCCGGTACCGTGGCGCCGGTGAATTACGAACGCGACATGGGAAATTGGCGTCAGAGCGGCACATTCGACCTCGGGACCGGTGAGTGATGGGCGAGGCGATGTCCTGGCTCCAGGCGATTGTCCTCGGTGCGGTCCAGGGATTGACCGAGTTCCTGCCGATCTCCTCGTCCGGCCATCTTCGGATCGTGTCGGAGATCTTCTTCGGTGACGACGCCGGTGCGTCCTTCACCGCCGTCACCCAGCTCGGCACGGAAGCCGCGGTGCTCATCTACTTCGCCCGCGACATCGGACGGATCATCGCCGGATGGTTCCGGGGACTGTTCCATCCCGAGCATCGCAGTGATCTCGATTACCGGATGGGCTGGTATGTGATCATCGGCACGATCCCGGTGGGTGTGCTCGGGTTCCTGTTCAAGGACCAGATCCGCACCGGTGCCCGCAACCTGTGGCTGATCGCCACCATGCTGATCGTGTTCGCGTTGGTCATCGCGGCGGCCGAGTACTACGGGCGGAAGGTGCGTCCCGTCGAGGACCTGCGTGCCAAGGACGGCATCATCATGGGTTCCGCCCAGGCGCTCGCACTGATCCCGGGCGTCTCGCGGTCGGGCGGCACGATCAGCGCAGGCCTCTTCCTCGGACTCACCCGTGAAGCCGCGGCGCGCTACTCCTTCCTCCTCGCGATCCCCGCGGTCGTCGCGTCCGGGCTGTTCAGCCTGCCGGACGCGTTCGAACCGGCCGGTGAGGGTCTCAACGCGAGCGGCCCGCAGCTTCTCGTCGCCACCGCGATCGCGTTCGCCATCGGCTACGCGTCGATCGCGTGGCTGCTCCGTTTCGTCGTCGACCACTCGATGTACTGGTTCGTCGGCTACCGCATCATCCTCGGCGTGATCGTCCTGTCGCTTCTCGCGACCGGCGTCGTGTCGGCCACCTGAGATCGGGCAGCCGGGGAGTGCACGACACTAGGCTGGGCCAATGACAGTTGTGCTGCTGCGCCACGGGCGGTCGACCTCGAACACTGCACACACGCTTGCCGGCCGGTCACCGGGAGTCGAACTCGACGACCGCGGCCGCGAGCAGGCGCAAGCCATCGTGTCCCGGCTCGCCGACGTGGCCATCGAGGAGATCGTGCATTCGCCGCTCGTGCGGTGCGAGCAGACCGTGGAACCGCTCGCCCGGGCCCGGGGCCTGACCCCCGTGGTGGAACATCGGCTGGTCGAGGTCGACTACGGCGAGTGGACCGGTCGCGAGCTGAAGGTCCTGCTCGAGGAACCGCTGTGGAAGATCGTGCAGCAGCACGCGTCCGCCGCGGTGTTCCCGGGGGGAGAAGGTCTGGCGCAGGTCCAGGCCCGGGCCGTCGCCGCGGTCCGCGAGCACGACGCACGGCTCGCGGAACTGCACGGCCGCGACGTCGTGTGGGTGGCGTGCTCACACGGCGACGTCATCAAGTCGGTCCTCGCGGACGCCCTCGGCGCGCACCTCGACGGATTCCAGCGGATCGTCGCCGAGCCGGCCTCGATCAGCGTCGTCCGGTACACCTCCACCCGTCCGTACGTGCTGAAGATGAACGACACCGGCGCCGATCTGTCCGGAGTCAACACGCCACCGGTGTCCGGAGACGGCGCCCGCGCCGAAGTATCCGGATCGGTGCCCGGCGGGGAGGTCCGCCTGTGAGGATTAGGCGGACCCCGCCGGTGACGATTAGGCGGACCCCGCCGGTGACGATTAGGCGGACCCCGCCGGTGACGATTGACGGATAATGAACGCAACATGCTGCGAGGAACAGTCCGAGACGGAACAACGAGTGGGCAGCGCCGCAGTAGGGCCCGGCTCCAGCCGAAGGAGGTGCAATGTCACGCGCAATTCACGTATTCCGCACTCCTGACCGATTCATTGCCGGGACGGTGGGTGAGCCCGGCGACAGGTCGTTCTATCTCCAGGCAGTACACGAGGCGCGAGTGATCAGCGTCCTGCTGGAGAAACAGCAGGTCCAGGTACTGGCCGACCGGATGGGGCTCCTCCTCGAGGAAGTGCACCGCCGGTTCGGGACGGAGGTTCCCCCGGAGGGGGCCGAACTCGACGACGCGAGCCCCCTCGTCACCCCGATCGACGCCGAGTTCCGGGTCGGCACGATGGGCCTGGGCTGGGACGCGGACGCCGGAGCCGTCGTGGTGGAACTGCTCGCCGTCAGCGAGACGGAGTTCGACGAGTCCGTCGTTCTCGACGACTCCGAGGACGGACCGGACGCCGTGCGCGTCTTCCTCACCCCGTTGCAGGCGCGGGACTTCTCGTTGCGGTCCGAACGGGTCATCGCCGCCGGACGCGCGCCGTGCCCGCTGTGCGGTGAGCCACTGGCGCCGGAGGGGCACATCTGCATCCGGACCAACGGGTACCGCCGTGGCCAGAGCTTCGGCCTCACCCCGGAGATGGACGAGGAGGACTGACGGGTGCCTGCCGAGGAGTCCGATCCTCTGGAGTCCGGCGAGCTGACCCTCATCGGCCAGATCACCCACGCCAGTAACGCCACCCTGGTGTGCGACGCGGTCGAGGGCGAGACCACCGTCCGCTGCGTGTACAAGCCGGTCCGCGGGGAGCGTCCGTTGTGGGACTTCCCCGACGGCACGCTCGCCGGACGTGAATACGCGTCGTATCTCGTATCCGAGCAGCTCGGGTGGGGTGTGATTCCCCGCACTCTCCTGCGGGACGGTCCGTTCGGCCCGGGAATGGTGCAGCGGTGGGTCGACACCCCCGACCGGCACGCCGACGACACCGGCGGTCTCGACCTGGTCGACATCTGCGCTCCCGACGCCGTTCCCGAGGGGTGGTTCGAAATCCTGCGCGCCACCGACATGGACGGAGAACCGGTCGCGCTCATCCACGCCGACGACCCGCGGCTACAGCGGATGGCGGTCCTCGACGTGCTGATCAACAACGCCGACCGCAAGGGCGGCCACGCACTCGAAGGGCTCGACGGGTCCGTCTACGGCGTCGACCACGGCATCTGCCTGCACACGGAGAACAAGCTGCGGACCGTGTTGTGGGGGTGGGCCGGGACGGAGGTGCCGGGCGCCCTCGTCGTCGACATCGCCGAACTGATCTCCTCGCTCGAGGGCGACTTCGGTACGCGACTGGGTGAGCACATCACGTCCGGCGAGGTCGCCGCGCTGTACGAGCGTGCCGTGGACCTCCTCACGGCACCGGTGATGCCCCGGCCGAACGGTCACCGGCCGATTCCGTGGCCCGCGTTCTGACGGAACCGTTCGGTGCCCGTGGGGGCGGCGGCTCCCTCCGAGGCGGAAATGCGGGTCCACTAGGCTCGCTCTCATGCAGTCTTGGTCCGAAACCGCTGTCCCGTCCGTTCCAGGCCAGGGGCCTCCGCTGCGGTTGTTCGACACCGCTGACCGGCAGGTACGTCCCGTCACTCCCGGACGCACGGCCACGATGTACGTGTGCGGTATCACCCCCTACGACGCCACCCACCTCGGTCACGCGGCCACGTACCTGACGTTCGATCTGGTGAACCGGATCTGGCGTGACGCCGGGCACGACGTGCACTACGTCCAGAACGTCACCGACGTCGACGACCCGCTGTTCGAGCGCGCCAACCGCGACGGCGAGGACTGGGTCGTCCTCGGCATGCGCGAGACCGCGCTGTTCCGCGAAGACATGGAAGCCCTCCGGGTGCTGCCCCCGCGCGACTACATCGGCGCGGTGGAGTCGATCGGCGAAGTGATCGAGATGGTCGAGAAGTTCGTCGCGTCCGGCGCCGCCTACGTCGTCGACGACCCCGAATTCCCCGACGTGTACTTCCGCGCCAATGCGACCGAGCAGTTCGGGTACGAGTCCGGCTACGACCGCGAGACGATGGACAAGTTCTTCGCCGAGCGCGGCGGCGACCCCGACCGCCCCGGCAAGGAAGATCCCCTCGACGCGCTGGTGTGGCGTGCGGTCCGCCCGGGGGAGCCGTCGTGGCCGTCGCCGTTCGGTCCCGGGCGCCCCGGCTGGCACATCGAGTGTTCGGCCATCGCCCTCAACCGCATCGGCTCGGGTTTCGACGTGCAGGGCGGCGGCAGCGACCTGATCTTCCCGCACCACGAGTACTCCGCGGCGCACGCCGAGTCGGCCACGGGCGACCGTCGCTTCGCCCGCCACTACGTGCACACCGGCATGATCGGTCTCGACGGCGAGAAGATGTCGAAGAGTCGCGGCAACCTCGTGTTCGTGTCGAAGCTGCGCGGCGAGGGTGTCGACCCGGCCGCCATCCGCCTCGGACTGCTGTCCGGGCACTACCGACAGGACCGCCCGTGGACCGAGCAGGTTCTCGCCGACGCCCACACCCGGCTGCAGCTGTGGAAGGACGCCGCCGCACTCGAGTCGGCGCAGTCGGCCACCGACACGATCGCCCGCCTGCGTCAGCATCTCGCGGACGATCTCGACACCCCGAAGGCGCTCGACGCCCTCGACGGCTGGGCCCGTCGCGCCCTCGACAACGGTGGCTCGGACACGAACGCGCCGGGCGAATTCGCCGCCGCCGTGGACGCCCTGCTCGGTGTGCGCCTCCGGCGCCCGTGAGTACTTGTCAACCGCCCGCGGTTAACAAGTACTCACGGGTCAGGCGAACTCGAGGGCACCCTCCGCGGGCGTCGGGACGCGCCTGCGGAGGGGCGAACCGAGCGCCTGCGCCAGGTCGGTGCCGTCGTGTTCGGCGAGTAGTTCGCCATCCGACCACACGAGCAGCGTGGCGCTGACGCTCTGCTCGGCTGTCGAGTGCGCCAGATCGTAGTGCGCGCACCCCGGCACGCCGCCGTACGTGATCCACAGGTCGAACCCGGTCATGAACAGGTCGAGGTCGAATTGCACGCTGAGGCCGAGCAGTTCGGCCCGGCCGTTGTCGTCGACGCCGGCGAACGCCTCGTCCAGCGCCAGCAGTCGCGGTGCATGGGGGTCGGCGGAATCGAGCATGACGTGCGCTGCGGCGAACAACGGCAGGTGCAGCGAGACGGACTGCTCGCCGCCGGAGAGTGCGCTGTGCCGGGCGACGGTCAGCCGGTCCTCGTTGCCGTTGCCGCTGATCAGGGTGAACGAGAACACCCGCCACCGCCGGTAGTCGAGGGCGGACGCCAGGATCTCCGGGTACGAACGCTCCGGGTGGGCTGCGCGGGCAGTCCTGATCTGATGGGCGAAGTGGGCGCGCATCGTGGCGAGCTCGTCCGGCCCCAGCGCCGAGGTGTCGCGCTCGAGCAGTTTGGAGATCGCCTTCGCGCTGTCGTCGAGGTTGTCGGCGAGCACCCAGTGGACCCCAATGGTGTTGCCGGACGACATCCGGCGCTCCCGCATCTCGGTGCCCATCCGGGCGATGAGTTCGCGGGCGTCGACGGTCCGTTCGTGGATCTGCTGTGCGAGACCCGTGAGCAGCGCGTCCTCCAGGATGCGACGCTCGGATTCGGTGAGCAGCAGTTCCTGATCGGAGCGAGCGGACGCGATGCGGGCGGCGAACTCGCCGATCGACGAGTAACCCTCGTCGTCCTGCACCTGCACCACGGTCACGCCGTCCGGGGCGTCCCACTGCAACCGGTAGTCCTGGCCGGCGGCCGCCAATTGTGCGTCGAAATCCTGCAGCGCGGTGGTGAGCGCGGTGCGCGTCGACTTGCGCGCCGAGTCGCTGACCCGCACCGATTCGGTGGCGCCGTCCAGTGCGCGGAACAGTGCGTCCACTTCGGGCGGCAGGATCGGGGTGTCGTCTTCGGCGTTCTGGATTCGATACACCAGCTGTTCGGCACTCATCCACGCCGCCGAGCTCGCCGGCCAGGTGTGGCCGCCGTCGACGCCGAGGAGTTCGAGTAGGTCGCGCCGGGCGTACGGCGCGAGGCGGGCGGCGTCGGCGTGCGTTTCGGTGAGCGCCAGCCGGAGCGTCTGGACGGCGGTGTTGTACGCGCCCTCGGCTTTACCGATGGCCTCACCCGCGTCCTTGTCGGCCTTGCGGGCGTCGCGCTGCTCCTTCTTGCATGCCTCGATCCGCGCGTGCGCCTCCTCGAGTTGCCGGTCCAACTGCTCGGCCCCCGCTCCCAGCGTGTCGCGCAGCGTCTCGAGGCGTTGGACCTGTTGCGCGAGAACCTCTTCGGCGATGGCAGCTTCTTCCGCGAACTCCTCCGCGCTGCCGCGCGCCTCGTGCAGTCGGTCCTTGGACTCGCGGGTGTGCTCCACCTCCTTGGCGTGTTCGCGCCTGCACCGCTGCACCATCTCGCCCTGCTTCTCGAAATGCCGGACGGCCGCGGCGAGCGAGTCGATCTCGCGGGCGACGTGGGGAGTCCGGTGCGTGGACGCAGTGGCCCGGAGTTGCTTCTCCTTCGCGGACAGGTCGGCGATGGCCTGGTCGAGTTCGCGACCGACCGCTGTCGCCGTGTCGGAGCGGCTGCGGAGTGCGCCTGCGGATTCGGTGACCTTCTTCAGCGCCGTGAGGATCGATCCGGTGCGGGGCAGGGCCTGCGCCGCCGCGGTGGTCCGCGACAGCAGCGCCGCTGCCGCATCCGCGGCCGCCCGGGTCTCGTCGAGGGTCGCCCGCGTTTCCTCGAGGATCCTGTCGAGTTCGGCGATACGGGTGGCGCGCCTGCGGGCCCGTGCGGTGGTTCCGATGTACTCGGCGTCCGATTTCGTGTGGCGTCCGCGCTGGATTCCCTGCCGGTACGCACCGTCTTCGGCGACACCGACCGGACCTTCGGACAGGTCGAGGGATTCGAGGGCGATGGACTCGAGGATCCCGCGCACGCGATCGTCGGGAACGCCCGTGTCCTGTTCGACCTCGAGAACGTCGGCGAGGGTCGTGCCGGTGGGCCGATCCCCGGCCGGAAGGGCCACGAGGAACTGTTCGGATTCGACGTCGGGGAGTGCGTCGTCGACGGGCACCCAGCCGTCGAGGAGATTCGCGGCCTGCAGTGCGGCTTCGATTCCTGCCGCCGCGGCGACGTCGACACCGTCGGCGAAGCGGACGAGGCGCCACAGCGGTGCACCGGTCAGCCGGGACCGGGCGTCCTGCCGGGCGGTCGAGAGCGGCGGGGCGTCGTCGTGCTCGGATTCGATGGCCGCGCGGGCGGATTCGTGTTCGGCGATCGCCTCCTCGGCGGCGGTGGCGTCGCGGTCGTACTGCTGACGACGCAGCCGGAGCGCGTCGACGGCGTCCGTCGTCTGTTCGGTCAGCGTCTCCGACAGGGTGGCGGCGTCGTCGTCGCCGATCCGGCCGAGGGCGGTGTCCAGGGCCTCGAACAGTGAAGCGGGCGTGTCGATCTCGGCGTAGAGGGACGACTGTTCCGTCCACCAGGACCGGAGTTCGGTGGCGCACCGGCTGCGGGCCGACTCGACCGCGGTCTCGGCCTCGAGTACGGCCACCGTCGCGGTGTCGAGTTGCTCTTGGCCGCGGCGTGCCGCCTCGTCGGCGCGAGTCCGCTCGGTGGCGGCCCTCTCGACGGTGGCGAGCGCGGCCCGGACCGCGCGGATGTCGCCGTCGCGTTCTTCGGTGTGCCCGCGCAGCGCCGCGGTCAGCTGGTCGGTGCGCGCGTTCTCGGGGAGTGCGGTCCAGGTGATTCCCGCGTCCTCGGCGGCGAGGTGAAGTTCGTCTTCGGCGTGGGTGAGCGCCTCGACGGCGCGTGCGACGGCGTCACCGGCCTTGGCGTGTTCCTCGGCTCGCTGTTCGAGGGTCGCCTTGGCCTTGCGCGCCTTCTCGGCCTGCAGTTCGGTCGACTTCTCGAGCGTCGAGACGGCCTGCGCGAGGTCGTCGAGTTGTGTCCGTCCCTCGTATGCCGTCGACCGCTTCAGCGCGTCCAGGGTGGCATTTGCCTGGTCGAGTGCGCGTTCGGCGGCGGTGAAGCGTTCTTCGGCGGCCGCTCGACTCTCCTGGCTGCGGGCCCGGTCCGCTGCCGCCCCATGGAGGGCGGCGATACCGGATCGGACGGCCTCCAGGCGGGTAGCGAGGTGGTCGACGTCCGTACGTGCCTGCTGGCGAAGGTATTTCGCGTACACGCCGACGAAGCTCTGTGCCGCCTGGTCCGCCGCGGCCAGCCCCTCGAGCGCCCGGCCGACCTCCTCCATGTCGCTGAACGAACGGGCGGCCTCGAGGACCAGTTGCTCGTCGAGCGGTCGCAGACCGTCGGTGAGTGCCTGCGACAGTCCCTTGGGGTCGAGGTTCTTCGCGAGCTGAGGTCGCCGGAGCGTGAGGATGAGGTTGATCAGCTGGTCGTAGCGCTGGACGCCGAGCCCGAACATCCGGGCGTCGATCGCGGCGCGGTAGTCGAGCGGCCGGTCGGTGATGGAGTCGGTGCCGATCTGTTCGCCCAGTTGCTTCTTCGTGAGCGGACGGTCGTCGCTGCCGAGCAGGGAGAAGTCGACGCCGACGCGTCCGTCGGCGACGAAGTACCAGCGCGTGACCTTGTCGTTGGTGCGGGTGGCGCGCATGCCGATGCCCACGGTGACGGCCTCGGGGTCGTCCTTCGCGCCGCGGCAGAACTCCATCCAGACGTACGAGTACGCGCTGTCCTGCCCGCGGTACAGGAGGTTCGACTTCATGGTGCGTTCCTCGCCGGCGAACGGATTGAGCCGCCGGGGTTCGATCCGGCCGTCGAGGACGAACGGGAACAGCACTTCGAGGGCCTTCGTCTTGCCGGATCCGTTGGGACCGCGGAGAACGAGGCGACCGTCGGCGAAGGAGAACTCCTGATCGCGGTAGTCCCAGAGGTTGATGATCCCGGCGCGGGTGGGCCGGAAACGCGCACTCGTCATGCTGTGACTTCCTCGCTGTCGTTCGCTGAGCTCTGGAACAGGTCGATCTCGGGTGTGCGGTCGCGGATCGTGACCACGACACCCCGGTAGCGGGCGAGTGCCGGGAGTGCGAGCACACCACCCGGCACGGCCGCGGTGAGGCGTAGCCGCTCGAGCAGCGCCAGCGCCGCGCGTCCCAGACCGTCCGGGTCCGCCTGCCACCCGGCGGCGAACGTGCGCCCGAACCGTTCGGTCAGTGTCCGGACGGTGCCGGCGATCCACGCGTCCTCGATGACCGGGAACAGCCGGTCCGCGGGGGCGGGGTCCGCGGGTTCGAATCCGTCGTGGCCGGCGAGGCTGTCGAAGATCCCGGACTGCGGAATGGCGCTGTCGACCTGTTCGATCAGGTCGTCGAATCGGTCCCGCGGCAGCGGCATCCGGGCCGTCTCCGGGGCATCCGGATCCAGTACGCGATCGGCGATCTCGCCGGCGAGCAGGAGCGCGACCTGCGCGACCGTTCCCGTACCGGGGAACCGGACGTCGGACAGACGTCCGGAGGAGTCGATCATCGCGACACCCTCCTCACGCCGCTCCGCGACCAGTCCGGTGAGCAACTCGACATCGGCTGCGGTGCGGGGGAGTGCGAGTTGCATCAGCTCGTCATCGTCGAGGTCGGCGGCGTAGACCACGGGCCGTTCGACGAGAGCACGCCGGACCCGCCGCGCGGTCTCCTTCACATCGACCGGCCGGGCGGTCCCGAACTCGGAGGTGTCGTCCTCGGTCACCGCGTCCGCACCGGCGAGCAGTCCGCGGATGGACCGCAGGTGCTGCAGTGCGCGCGGCGGCCGGAACAGGGCGATGACGACGGACCTGTCGATGTCGTAGAGCGCCTCTCCCGCATCGGGATTGGCGGCCCAGCCGCCCGCGTCGCCGTCGGCGAGGGCGATCGCGCCGCGGGCGGCGAGCCAGCCGACGGCGTCGACGAACGCATCCCGGTCGGACGCGCGTTCCGTGGACAGGTCCACACCGTCGACCTGTGCGGCGTCGGCGGCCACGTGATCGGCGAGCTCGGACAGGGTGATCTGGTTTCCGGCGCGGCCGAGGGCGGCCAGCGCCAACGCGAGGTAGGCGTAGCGGTACCGGTCGAACGTGCGGTCGGTGGCCGTCTTGGCCGGGGTCCCGGCGTCGAGTCGGTCGCTCACCGTGAACAGCCGGGCGGTCGTCTCCGTGACTTCGAGTCGGTACCCGAAGAGCGTCATCAGATCGTCGCGTAATTCGGTGGCCCACCGGCGGAGCAGGGGGAGTGCGATGCGATCCGGATAGGTCTGTGTCACCAGGTGATTCGACAGAATGACGCGGGCGGCGCGCTGATACGAGTCGAGGGCGAGCGGCGAGATCTCCCGTGCCTTCACCGAACGCTCACCTGCAGTCCGTCGAGGTGCAGGCGTCCTCGGGCGGTGCGCACCACCGTCGATTCGCTGTGTGGGCTGAGGGTGAGCTTCACACCGTTCTCCGATCCTGTGCTGCTCTTCACACGGCCGCTGACCGGAACCCGCGCCGTCAGCGCGGCGTTGAGCAGACTCAGCAGCACGTCGGTTTCGGCCTCGTCGAGTTCCCGCTCGTAGACCCCGCCCCGGGCCAGCGACTGGGCGGCGGCGGCGCGAAGTCGTTGTGCGGTCAGCTGTTCCTCCCGCAGGCGGCGGACGCTGCCCTCGTTGCGCTGCACCCGTGCGGGCAGGCCGGGCGACGGGGGACGTCCCGTCTCGGCCAGCGTGCGGGAGATCTCGACGGGCTGGGCCTCCCACCACGACCGCGTGTCGGGAATGATGTCGGCGTCCGGATGCACCATCGACAGGTGGCGCGGACGCCCGAGGTCGAACACGGCCTGGAACAGCGCATGCGCGGCGTCCTCGGTCGGAGTCGCGGCGAACCAGCCTGCGAGGTGGCGTAATTGGCTCTCCCTGCTGACACCGCCCTTGCGGGTCTCGGTGACGCGGCGCAGCAGCGACAGGACGGCGGCGATGGCACTCATCGTGCCCTCGCGGAGGCGTTCCGACTCGCTGAGACCGGCCTCGCTCCCGACGAACCAATGCGTCAATCCCGCCCACCGTGCGCGCCAGTCGGCTTCGCGCTCTTCGATGCCGAGGAACACCCGCTCGTCGCTGGCGGCGGCCCGCGCCACCATCGTCTCGACGCCGGTGTCTTCCACGAGCGCGATGGCCGCCGCGAGTTTCGGTGCAAAGCGTGAGAGGTCGGAGCTGAACTCGCGCATGTGCGTGAGGAGAGCGTCCTTGTGGGACATGAACGTCTCGGGCGTGATCTCCGTGGTGCGGACGAGGTCGCCGAGGGTCAGGTAGAACTGGGCGGCGCGTCCGGCCATGTCCGACAGCGTCGCGTCGAGACGGTTGAGTTTCCGGTACACGAGGTCGTTGTCGGCCGCACGATTCGCGGCGGCCAGGTCGTTCATGTCGGCGAGGAGGTCGGGCAGCGCCAGGCGGGACAGCGACGCGTCGTCGAGCCGGGCCGCCAGAGCGTCCTCGACGGCTCGGAACACCTGGTAGCCGGCCTGGCTGAACTGATAGACGAAGTGCCGGTTCCGGTATTCGGCCAGCGTGGCGGCGCGGGTTCCGTCGTAGCTGCGTTCGAGCACTTCCCAGACGTGCAGTTGCTCGAGCAGGGGAGTGACGTCGCCGGCGCCGAGTTGTCCGGACGGATCGTCGCAGGCGAGACCGTCCAGAATGCGGGCGACGTCGCCGGCGTGGAGCAGGACGACGTAGTTGGCGCGGGCGTGGTCGAAGGCCCGCAGCACCCACAGGTACTCCGCGCGCTTCTCCGCCGTGGTGAAGGCGAACAGTTTCAACCGGTCGTCTCGGAGTGGGGGAGCAACCGCCGAACGCGCTGCGCGCAGCCCCGAGGGGGACCGACCGGGATCGCTGCCTGATTCACTCACCGTGACAGGTTATGCGGTCGCCCAGCCGTCGAGCGAACGCCGTGCCGACGCGCACCATCAACGCTGGAATCTGAATCGGAACCTGACGGAACGCTGTAATTTACCGAATTCAGGTGCTCGGTCGCGTATGAACCACCCTCTGTCACCGATGTTCCATCCTCACGATCAACCCGCCTCACCCCGCCGCTGCACCGATGACGGGGGGCAGGCATTCAGAGGACGAACAGCACGAAGACGATCGCCACCAGCACGAGAGCCAGCCCGACTGCCGCGGCGACGAGCCAGGACGCCCGGGACGTCGGGTCGGAGGTGGATTCGTCGCCGGACTGCGCGACTGCGCGAGGTTCCGGTGGTGTCGCGACCGCCGTTCCGCCCGACGCCCGGGCAGGGGAGGCGCCCACCGCCGCGGCCGACGCGGGGTTGGGCGTGCGCGTCGCCGGCCGGCTCGCGGTTGTCGAGGCCGAGGGCACCGGCTCGCCGACCACGGCGTCGATCACCTCGGTGACGTCGTACGACGGCGGCAGGCCGATCGGGGTGACCCTGTGGGTGGTCGGGTTGAATCCGGCGGCGCGGATGGCGGCACCGAGCGCTGCGGTCTGCTCGGGGCCCGGGCCGACGACACATCGCACACCGAACTTCTCACCGACGGTGTTCGCGAACCCGTGAATGGCCGCGGAGTCCCGCGCGATCAGGCCGTCGCCCGTGATGACCACGGCATCGAGGTTGCTGGGCAGCCAGCCGAACGCCCCGAGCGCGGTGGCGATCTGGGCCGTGGGAGAACCCCCCGAGGAGAAACGAAACGCCTTGCCTGCCTCGACGCCCGAGCGGATCAGCGCGACGGTCGCGCCGGTGTCGTCGACGTGATAGATGCCGACCAGCTGCCCGGGACGCTCCGCGATCTCGGATTCGAACCAGGCTGCGGCGGCTTCGGCGTCCGAGACGAGGGACAGGTAGGACATGTCGGCGTAGTCCAGGGCGTCGCGGAGCGCCGCGACGGCGGCCGAGTCCCAGCGGGTGGGGTAGGCGGCCATGATGTCGGGGGCGCCGCCGGTCCGACCGCCGTGGTCGGGGAGAGGTTCGCACTCCCGGAGCAGGCACCGCATCGCGCCCGCGACCAGGTCTTCAGCGCGGTAGCGCGATCCGTCACCGACCGCGACACCGGCCGGGTCGCCGACGCGGGGAAGGAACCCCGACACGGTGTGGGTGTCGCCGATCGTGTGTGGCGCCGACCCGCCGAGAATTGCGGTGCCGTCCGGGCACATGTGCAGGACGGTGTCCCGGACGATGACGACCGGATCCGGGGATCCTGGATCGTTCGACGCCACCACCGCGGTGGACACGACACTGCCGATCCTGAGCCCGACTCCCATGGACATGCAAGTACCCCTATTCGTTTTGCGAACGGATCGCGACTTCCGTCAGGCCCGTTCCGACTCACTCGGTGAGGCCACAAGATGTACATCCTGCTACCCGAGCACGCTTGTGCGCGCCATCACGCGCGGCGTGGCGTGGTCGTGTTGCGCACACTCGGGCATTTTCGCCCGCGGCGAGTGATCGGTCAGGTAACCGTCGGTGCGCCGAGGGCTGTTCTCCACTCGGTCACGTTCTCGGTCATCCAATCGAGGAGGTGCTCCGCCTCCTGCGGATGACGACCGGTGCCGGCGAGAAGATCCGCGAAGGCCTGGGCCGGGGCGACCAGACGAACGTTGTCGCGGAACAGGGTGCGCTCGAAGACCGCAGCCGATCGGGGAGTGGCGACGAGGACGTTGGCACCCTGATCGACGGGGCGTAGCTCGAGTGCGCCGGCCAGCGCCTCGCCGTGGTCGGCGTAGATCTGGACCTGATGCGCCGGCGCGTATTCGACGAACGCCGCCGCGGCGAGTGACCCGGTCACCGCGTAGAGGTGGCCGGAGACCTTCCCGAGTTTCGCGACGAACGACTGCACTCCCTCGGGTGCGAAGTAGCCGACCGTGGGGCAGTCCTTGAAACTGGAGTCACTGCTCCAGGCGCGCAGCATCTGCTGCCACCGGACGCTGGTGATGGGGCCACGGGGGAGACGTTCGAGCAGATCGCGTTCCTCCAGGGTTTCCACCACCCGATAGGTCGCGCCGGTGGACGCGCCGGACAGTCGGACGAGTTCGGGGACCGTCAGCTGACCCGAATGATCGGCGAGGGCGCGCACCACCCGAGCGGCAGGATCGCCGGTCAGCTGGGCGGCCGGACGGCCGGGGCCACGCCACGGGTCGGCGTCGGCGCCCCGGTCGCGCACCCAGATCGCAGGCCGGTCCGCCGCCAGGGAGGTGTTGCCCGTCGCATCGGCGTAGGAGAGACCCCTGGCGTCGAGTTGACGGCGAACCGGCTCGGAAAGGTAACGGGCGCAGACGAATCCGCGATCGGTTCCGGACAACCCGTCGGCGAACCGGGCGGCGTCGCCCGCGAGCACCCCCCGGGCGGGGATGACGGAGAAGGACGCCACCTCGCCGTTGGGTGCGCCGACCAGCAATCGTTCCGGCGCGTCGGCGAGGGAGCGGGACTTTCCGGACGTCAACGTCCAGCCGTGGGGGAGTGCGGCCTGGAGGGTGGCGATCGCCCGTCGGTAGAGATCGATGTCGCGTTCCGGCTTGGGAAACGGCACCTTCGGCTCGCTGCCTGCGAATTCGGCGTTCTCCTGATTCGGCACGTCGCCAGTCTACGGAATCGGTCCGAGACGGAACCGGAAAATACACCGAATGATCGTGGTCGGTTCCGAGCCTCGCCGAGTGGTCGGATCCCGCCGCAACTCACCACTTCCACGTGGACCGGTTCCCACAGGCGCAGACGGCGTGAGGGAGTTCCACTCCGTCCGTCGGGTTCAGGGGCGTCGGGCAATCCATACGGTCCGGCTGCCCCGCACCGTCAGATCCCCGCGGTGCAGGACGCTGTCGGGGTCGTCGTCCGCGAGAAGGTGATCGAGAGTGTCGCGGTCGTCGGCGGAAAGCTGTCTGTCGAGCGCGGAGCGAATGCGGCGCAGGAAGTTCTGTGCATAGCGTCCGGTGCTCGGTGGGGCCGGGGTTGCCTCGCTGGTGAAACTGCGCTCCTCGACGTCCACGAAACCGGCCCGTTCCACATGGGACCGCCAGTTCGGGTGCGCGTTCCAGTCCAACCGCGCCAAGGCCTCGTGGCAGCGCGACTCCAGGCCAGGGCGGCCCAGGCCTAGGTCGTCCGGAAGGAGGCGCGGCAGCGCGTCCATCTCGACGACCACCAGCACGCCGCCGGTATTCAGCGCACCGTACATGTCCTGGAGCACCCGGTCGGGGTCGGCGACCTCGTGCAACGAGGAGGCTGCCCACACGACGTCCGCCGCGTCGACTGCGGGCCAGGCGACATCCAGATCGGCGTGGACGACGCTCAACCGCCCGGTCAGTCCCTGCCCGTGCGCGGCCGTGCGCAGGCGCGTGAGCATCACCTCCGACCTGTCGAGCGCGATCACCTCTGCCGTGGGGAATTGTCGAGCCAGGGTCAGGCTGCCGACGCCCGTGCCTGCCCCCACGTCGACGACGCGGCGCGGGGTCTCTCGGGTGCGCTGTCCGACCCATTCGGCCACGGAATCCAGGTAGGACCCGAACACCTCGGCGTCCAGGTCCAGTAGATCCGCGAGCGCCGCCTCGTGCTCGGGAGTGTGCCCGCTGTGGTGATGGGAATGCTGTGTCATGGCTCCAGGCTAGCCGCATCCTGCGTTGCACGCATACACTCTTGCCTATGACGCAAGAAGTCGGGTTGGACAGCGTGATCCGTCAACGCATCAGGGGGCTTCGGCTGGCCCGCGGCTGGTCACTGGACGTGCTCGCTGCGCGCTGCTTTCTCAGTCCGTCCACGCTGAGCCGCATCGAGACCGGCCACCGCAGGATCGCCCTCGACCAACTGGTCCCGATCGCGCGGGCCCTCGGCACCACGCTCGATCAGCTCGTCGAGTCCGTCGAGGACGAGGACGTGGTGATCCGGCCGCAACCCGAACACACGCGAGGCCTGACAATCTGGCTGCTGTCCCGCGAACGCGCGCTCCACGGCGCGACCGTGGCGAAGATGCGCATCACCTCCGACCGGCCCGCGGGCCCCGAGCATGTGAGTGTGCACCCCGGCCACGAGTGGTTCACCGTGTTATCGGGGACGGCCCGCCTGCAGCTCGGTGAGCGAACCATACTTATCGAAGCCGGTGCCGCAGCGGAGTTCTCGACCATGGTGCCGCACTCCATCGGCGCCCACGACGGTCCCGTCGAGATCCTCACGATCTTCGACCACGACGGGGAGCGTGCCCACCTGCACGCCGATCACAACGAGTAGAAAGGACGGACATGTCGTCTTCCGACACAACGGGTCAGACAGAGTTTCCGGCGAGCATGGGGAAGGTCTCCCGTCGTGAGCTCGCGTCCCACGGCTATACGCGTTTCGATCAACTGACGACGGTCACCGCCAAGGAACTGTTGAAGATCCACGGCGTCGGACCGAAGGCGATCCGAATCCTCGAGGAGGAACTCGCGGAGCGGGGGCTCGGCTTCGCGAAGTGAACCGAACCCGGCCGCCCTACAGCCGGCCGTGCGTGCGCTGATAGGTAGCCGGTGGTGTCCCGACCACGTGAGTGAAGACACGGGTCAGGTGAGCCTGGTCGCTGAACCCCAGTTCGTAGGCGAGCGCCGACCAGTCGATCCTCTCGCCCGAGTGGGCGGCGCCGGCCGCGTCGAGGATGCGGAATCGCTGGATTACCCACTTCGGGCCGATGCCGACGTACTCGGTGAACAGCCGTTGCAGGGTGCGCAGGCTGCAGCCGGCGTGTGCGGCGAGCTGGTCTGCCCGGACGATGTCGCGGTTGCACTGGGCGTCGCCCACCAGGGCTGTGATCTCCCGTCCCGTCGGATCCGGAACGGGATCGGTGCGGAGAAGGTATTGCTCGAAGGTGTCGATCATCTCCGCGCTGTCCGTGCCGGCGAGGATCCGCTCCGCGACCGGGCGATCGTCACCGGCGAGCAGATGCCGTCCGGGCTGGACGGTTCCCGAGATCGCGCCGACGCTGCCCTTCAGCAGAGGCCGGAACCCTCCGGCGTGGAAGGCGGCTCCCAGCACGTGGCCGTTCCCGGTCAGTGTTCGGTAGAACGGCGACCGGGAGATCCCGTGCACCAGCAACTGTCCGTCCTCGGCAGCGACATGAACGCGGGGCTGGGGCACCACCTGCTGTCGATGGGGCTTCGGCACCGACCACCTCACCAGCCAGTGGTAGTCGACGAACTCGGCCAAAGCCTCTCGGGGAGCGACCCGTTCGACCTCGAACCCCGGTGTGGCGGCCGTCGGGCGGACGATCGCCTCGGGGTGTCCTGGCACAGTCGACATTCGCTCATCCTAGTGTCGCGAATGTTCAAGAACGCCACGCTGCCTCGTACCTAGAGTCACGTGTCATGAGCTACTCACACACTGTACGAGGCAAGTTCTCCATCGCCGCGTGGTCGGAATCGGTAATCGTCGACATCGACGGCGAAGGCACGACCGCCGGCGACACCTACTACCCCACTCGCGGTGCCAACCGAGCGACCGTCGCGTACTCGTACTCCGGGGACATCGAGGGAACGAGCACAGTGGTCTACCTGATCGCGTACAAGGCCGATGCCGCGCCGGTGCTCGGCCTCGAGCGTTTCGAGGGCTCGATCGGCGGGCACGACGGGACGTGCGTGTTCCAGCACATCGGCAGCCAGGACCAGGGTTCGGTGTCGGCCCGGATCGAGGTGGTGCCGGGTATGGGCACCGGCGGTCTGATCGACCTACGCGGCAGCGCGGACCTGTCCATCGCAGGACCCGGCGACAGCGGCTACGAATTCGTTCTGTCGTACGACGTCGGCTGATATTTCGACGTCGCTCATGTCGTCGTGGGTGCGGCGAGGGGCTCGAGGCCACACGCCGTCGCGAAGCCCTGTGATTCGATGCCGAGCGCGGTGTTGGTGCGTGTCATGAGATTCGCCAGCGCGACGAACGCGGTCAGTTCCACCAGCGCGGCCGGGCCGAGCGCCTCGAGCAGCCTGGCCGACATTTCGTCGGTGACCGTCGGCGGGGTCTGGGTCATCGCTTCGGCGTACTCGAGCACATCCCGCTCCAGCGGGGTGAACACGTCCGACTGGCGCCAGCGGGGCACCTCGCGTGCTTTGGTCAGATCGAGCCCCTCGTTGTGGGCGTGGAAGTAGCCGAAGTCCAGGCAGAAGCTGCATCCGACCAGGCAGGCCACCGCCATGTGGGCGAACGACTTCAGGTTCTCGTCACACTGATCCCACTTCCGTGCCTGGCGGCCGACGCTGAAGCTGAAGTTCAGCACCTTCCGGTTGTGCCACGCGACCTCGACCGGTTCGGCTACCTCGCCGAGCATCTTGCGGGACATCCGCTTGACGATCGCGCCGTAGATGCCGGTCAGCTCGGCCTTCGGGATCCGGGTACTGCTGGCCATGATTCCTCCTCCGGTTGTCGTGCTCTCGACATGAGACACCGGCCACCGGCCGAATGTGACACCCGAACCGGATGTGATTGCAGGAACCGTCGCAACCGGTCAGCCCGGTGCGAGTGCCCGGTCGGCCAGCGCGGCGACGACGGGCGAGAGTGCCTGAGCGTGTTCGAGGGTCAGGTGGTTGTCGTCGCGGTACACGAGGTCGTTGCCGACGATGACGGGACAGCGCTCGGTGGTGCAGAACAGGGAGGTGAGGTCGGCGTACCGCCCGCCGCCTACGGCGGTGGCCGTGGCCTCGGCCGCGACGCCGGCGTCGTTCACCGCGACCGGCCGTGGCGGTGAGCAGGCGGTCGCGTCGTCCAGGTGGGCGGACAGACATGTCGGCACCGTCGACTGCGGATCCGGGATCGGTCCGAGGACGAGGACGGCCGCGCCCGTGGCCCGGAGTTCGGTGACCAGCCGGGTCAGGCTGTCGAGCCAGGCCTGGCCGTACACGGTGAAACCGAAATCGGCGCCGTAGCGCCGGGACATGCTCAGCACGACCAACCGGGGCCGTTCGGTCCGCAAACGGTCGACGATCTCGCCGCGCCACTGCTCGCACTCGGTGTATTCCCGCCCGAGGTAGGGGCTGGTGAGTGGGAGGTCGAGAAGCGGGCAGGTGACCTTGCCCATCGTCTCGAGCCGCCACTGTTTCTGCTCGGCGGCCGATTCGAATGCCGGGGCCCACATCGCGGCATGCGAATCTCCGACCAGCGCCACCGTCGTCGGAGACGCCACGGCCCCCGACGCGCACTCGTCCTGACCCACTTCGAGCCACGACCGCACGCAGCCGTTGACGAACACCTCCGGCTTGTCTGCCGGCGCGTCGGCGAGCGGCGGTGACAGATTCGACGGGACCGATTGCAGCCCTGCTGATTCCGCGACCGCCGCCTGCACCTGTGCGGTCATGTCGTTGACCGCGGCGTCCCGCGGATCGACTGCGGGAGGCGCCGATCCGGCCGGCGCAGAGACGGTGAGGGCCGCGGCCGCGGCTCCGTGTCCGACCGGAACCGGCCGCGCCACCAGCAGCACCAGTGCCGCACAGACAGCGATGACGGTGACGGCACCGCCGAGCACGAGGCTGCGCGAGGCCGAGCGACGCAGCGGGGCAGCGAAGCGCACGGGATTCTCGACCAGGACCAGTGTCAGGCCGGCCAGACCCGCGGACACCATGACCATCGCCAGACGGTCGGTCAGGTCGAGCGAGCGGCCGAGCACGATCGGCGCGAGCAGCAAGACCGGCCAGTGCCACAGGTACCAGGAATAGGACACCCGCCCGACCGCCCGCATCGGCCGCAGTGACAGGCTCCGCCCGACACCCAGCCGGGGCGCCGAACACCCCGCCCCGATCACCAGCACCGTGCCGACGACCGGCACCAGCGCGGCGGTTCCGGGGTAGGGCGTCGTCTCACCGAGTCGGAAACAGGCGACGACGATCAGCGCGAAACCCGTCCACCCGGCCGCGGCGGCGACCACCGACGGCAGCCGCTGCCAGTGCCGAACCGACAGGGCGACCAACCCGCCTGCGGCCAGTTCCCAGCCGCGGGCGGGCAATGAGAAGAACGCCCACGGCGGCAGGGTCCGGGTCCAGTCGAGTGAGACCGCAAACGACACTGCGGCGACCACGGCGAGCACGATCAGATACGGGGTCGTCGACGGTGTTTCGTCCGCGTCGAGGCGCCGTGACCTGCGCCGGACGAGCCAGGCGACCCCGATGATCAGCGCCGGCCACAGCAGGTAGAACTGCTCTTCCACGCCGAGCGACCAGTAGTGCTGGAACGGTGACGGGGGCGCGTCGGCGGCCAGATAGTCGGTGCCGTGCAGGGCGAACCGGTAGTTACCGACGTACAGCGCACTGGCGATCCCGTCACCGAGGACCGCGCGGGCCTGCAGAGGGGGCAGGAGCAGGGCCGAGCCGATCGCAGTGGCCACCAGCACGATGCACCCGGCGGGCAGCAGCCTGCGGGCCCGCGCACCGTAGAACTCGGCCAGCCCGACGTGGCCGGTGGTCGCGACGTTCCGCCACAGCAGGCCGGTGATGAGAAACCCCGAGACGACGAAGAAGATGTCGACACCGACGAACCCTCCGTCGATGCCGGGCACGCCCGCGTGAAAGAGGACCACGGCCAGCACGGCGACGGCGCGTAGACCCTCGATGTCCGCGCGGAACCTCGTCTCGGCCGGCTGGACACCGGCCGGAGGGCGGTTACCGGATCGGCGTCGCCGTTCCGGACTCGCGACGGTATTCACTCGACCAGCGATCTGTCCATGCGACGTGCCCCTTCAGCTGCAGCATTGAGCTCATGATGACAGCGGTGCCGAGACTTTCCCGAAAGGCACGCCGTATCAGGACACAGCGCCGGTGAGCGGCCTCTCACACGTGCACGACGACCGACCCTTCGCGAACCGACGCGGAGTAGGTGCGGACCGAGCCCACACCCTCGGATGCGCAGGCGCCCGTGTCGAAGGCGAACGCGTACTGGTGGAGCGGGCACATCACGCCGGTGGCGTCGATCTGTCCGTCGGCGAGGGGCCCGCCCTTGTGCGGGCACACCGCATCCATCGCCCGAACGGTGCCGTCCGACAACAGGAATACGGCGACCTGACGGTTCTGCACGACGTACGTCCGGCCTTCGCCCGGCGTCAGGTCGCTGACCGGCCCCACCGCGACCTCGGAAGGCCCCTCGATCAGGGCGGTCATCGGACCGGCACCTGGGGAAGCGGCAGCAGCGGGAGCGACGGAGCGAACTGTGCGGGCGATTTCGGCGCGCTGCGCTCCTTCCAGGGATCCCGGTAGCCGTCCACCGCCGTCTGGATCCGCTCGTCCAATCCCGTCACGATGTCCTCCTCGTCTCGGACCAGTAGCGCCTGAAGATGTTCGAGTCCCACCCGCGGCACGAAGTCGTACGTGCGTTCGAGCCATTTCGCGTTCTCGCGGTAGTACTGGATGAAGCGGCCGCCGAGTTCCACTACGGCTTCCGGTGATTCGACCGTGGCCAGCAGATCGCCCTTGCGGATGTGCGCTCCGGCGGCGCCGCCGACGTAGATTTCCCATCGGCCGTCGCCGACCGCGACCACACCGAAGTCCTTGCACAGGGCCTCCGAGCAGTTACGTGGGCATCCGGCGACCGCGAGTTTCAGTTTCGCGGGCGTTTCCAGGCCCTGGAACCGCTCCTCGAGCGCGATGCCGAGGCTGGTCGAATCGCCGAGACCGTAGCGGCAGAAATCGGTTCCGACGCACGTCTTCACCGTGCGCATGCTCTTGCCGTAGGCGAACCCGGACGGCATGTCGAGGTCACCCCACACCTTGGGAAGGTCTTCCTTCTTGATGCCGAGCAGGTCGATGCGCTGCCCGCCGGTGACCTTCACGAGCGGCACGCCGTACTTGTCGGCCACGTCGGCGATCTTGCGGAGTTGCTCGGGCGTGGTGACGCCGCCCTTCATCTGCGGGACCACCGAGAACGTGCCGTCGCGCTGGATGTTGGCGTGGACGCGGTCGTTGATGAACAGCGCGCCGCGCTCGTCCACCCAGTCGGGCCCCCAGATGGTGCGGAGCAGCGAGGCCAGGGGCATCTTCGCGGACGCGTCCTCCTTTGCGTCCGCGGCGAGCTCGGCGAACACCTGGGACACGGCGCGGAGATCGCGTTCCCGGATGGTCGCGATGAGTTCGGGCTTCGTCATCGGGATGCAGGGCACGTACCAGTCTGCGGAGGGGTCGGCCTCGAGTTCGCCGCCCGCGGCGCAGGCCACGATGTCGGCGACGAGTCCCTTGCACGAGCCGCAGCCCTTGCCGGCCCGGGTCTGGGCGCAGACGTCGGTGAGGGTCTTGGCGCCGGAATGGACGCACGCCACCAGATCGCCCTTGCTCACGCCGTTGCAGTTGCACACCTGCAGGTCGTCGGGGAGATCGGCGACACTCGTCGCGGCGCTCGGGGCTCCGACGTCGAAGAGCATGCTGATCCGCTCCTCGGGCAGCGGCACCTTGCCGTCGAACGCCTGCGTGAGGAAACCGGCCTTGCTGATGTCGCCCATCAGGGTGGCGCCGATCAGCTTGCCGTCGCGGACGACGAGGCTCTTGTACGTGCCGCTGCGCGGTTCGTAGTACTGGACGAACTCGTCGTCCGCCGTCTCCGGTCCCTTGACGCCCATCGCGGCCACGTCGACGCCGGCGACCTTCAGTTTTGTGGTGGTGCGCGAACCGACATACGCCGCTTCGGGATTGGAGCCGGTGAGGACTTCGGCGAGGATGACCGACTGTTCCCACACCGGGGCGACGAGGCCGTAGGTCTCCCCACGGTGCTGTGCGCACTCGCCGACGGCGTACACGGAACCCTCGTCCTCGCAGCGCATCTGGTCGTCCACCACCACACCGCGTTCGACCACCAGCCCGGCGGCCCGTGCGAGTTCGGTGTTGGGCCGGATTCCGGCGGTGACGACGACCATGTCGGCGTCCAGGGTGGAGCCGTCGACGAACGACACCCCGGTCACCAGGCCCGCTTCGTCGCGCAGCACGGCGGTGGTCCGCATCGAGGTGTGGACGCCGACGCCGAGTTTCTCGATCTCGGCGCGCAGGACGCTGCCGCCGCGTTCGTCGAGCTGCTGGTTCATCAGGTGCCCGGGGGAGTGGACGACGTCGACGGTGAGGCCCTGTGTGCGCAGCCCGTACGCCGCCTCCAGACCGAGCAGGCCGCCGCCGATCACCACCGCGGACACGTCGTCGCGGGCCTGTGCCATCTGCAGCATGCCGTTGGTGTCGGCGATGTTCCGGAATCCGAACACCCCGCGGGCCAGGCGCCCGTCGTGCTCGCGCAACCCGTCCATGTTGGGGAAGAACGTGTTGCTTCCCGTGGCGATGATGAGCACGTCGTAGTCGACGACGCGGCCGCTCTCGCAGGTGACGGTCTTCGCGAACCGGTCGAGTGCGACGGCGCGGTCGCCGGCGTGGAGTTTGACGCCGTTGGCGGTGTACCAGCCCATGGGGTTGAGGATCAGGTCCTCGTCGTCGACGGCCGCTTCGCCGGACAGCACGTGCGAGAGCATGATCCGGTTGTAGTTGCCGTAGGGCTCGTCGCCGATCATGGTGATCTCGAAACGCTCGCCGCCGCCGCGGTTCAGGATCTCCTCGACGGTGCGTGCGCCGGCCATACCGTTGCCGACGACCAGCAGCTTGCTCGAACTCGGTGTGTTGGCCATGCGTCGAGGCTCCGCCCCGGGAGTGTCGTAACGGCTGCGCGCACGTTACGTGGGAATCAGGAACACCTCACAGCCCTCCCGGAAGGCGTGTCAGGCGGGTGCGCGGTCGCGGGGCATGAGCAGCGGGGCCAGCACGGCGAGGAGCAGCGCGGGCAGCAGGAAGCCGGCCGCGGGCGACACCGAGTACACCGGGGTGAGGGTGATCGGCGCGAGCGCGTTGCCCATGAACCGCAGCGCCTGCACGACGGACACCGCGCCGCCCCGGTTCGGGCCCGGCGACCCGAGCACGGCGGCGTTGACACCGACCAGGACGAACTGACCGGCGATTCCGGCCGCGAACCACGCCACGGCCACGACTGCGAGGAGAGACACGGTCCCGGCGGCCGCGACGAGAATCGCCCCGCCGACCGCGCCGATCAGGACGGCTGACCGGGCCCCGATCTTGTCGATGACCCCGCCGACGAGGCGGGCGGTGAGGATGCCGGCCACGCCGAACCCGGTGAGGAGCAGCCCGCGCTGGGTGGGGCTCAGCCCGAAGGCGTCCTCGGCGCGGAACGCGACCAGGAAGCTCAGCCCACCGAGCGCACCCCAGCCGAGGAGTGCCACCACCCCGATTCTCAGCACCGACGGGGTGAGGGCGTCGCGCAGTCGCGGGCGCGGTGCCCCCGGCTCGGCGGGAGCGCTGTCCGGAACGCCGACCAGACCCAGCACCGCGGCCACGAGGGCGATGACGAGGAACGCGAGTCGCCAGTCGACCTCCGCCGCGAGCCCGCCGACGAGCGGCGCGCTCGACGTTCCTGCGGCCTGGAAGGCGCCGAAGACCCCCAGCGCCCGGCCCAGATGCTTCTGCGGAGTCGAGGCGGCGAGCGCCGCCAGCAGCAGCGGCGTCGTGAACGAGTTCGAACACCCCTGGAGCACGCGGGCGCCGAGGAAGAGCGGCAGCGTCGGCGCCGCGAAACACGCCAGCGACGACAGCAGATAGACGCCGTACGCGATCCGCACGGTCCGCGTCTGCCCCCACCGCGCGCCCAGCGTGCCCGACACCAACATCAGCAACGCGAACGGCAGCAGGTACGCCGTCAGCGAGCCGGCCGCGGCGGACGCACTCACGCCGAGGTCGTCCCCGATCTCGGGAAGGATCGAGGCGACGACCCCGCCGCCGAAGGGACCGAGGAAACCGCCGGCGTAGAGCGCCGTGCGCTGGAGCGAGGAACGAAGCGACTCGGATGAGTTCTTCGTCACAGCCCGAAGCTGCCGGGCCCACGCCTGCGGAGATATCGCTCGAACTCGGCGGCGAGCGCGTCACCGTCGATCTTCGAGATGGCGTCGGAGATGTCGGTCTCGGCGTCGCCGCGCTCCTCGAGGGAACGGACGTACTCGCCGATCTCCTCGTCGTCCGCGGTCATCTCGGTGACGGCTTCCTGCCAGTCGTCGGCCTGGGCCGGGAGTTCTCCGAGGGGAACCTCGATGTCCAGGACATCCTCGACGCGTTGCAGCAGCGCCACCGTGGCCTTGGGATTCGGCGGCTGGGACACGTAGTGGGGCACGGCCGCCCAGAACGACACGGCTGGCACACCGGCCCGGACGCACGCGTCCTGCAGTACCCCGGTGATCCCGGTCGGACCCTCGTAGCGGGTCTGCTCGAGCTTGAACCGCTCGGCGGCCTCACTGCTGTACGCGCTGCCCGTCACCGGGACCGGCCGTGTGTGCGGGGTGTCCGCGAGCAGCGCCCCGAGGATCACCACGGTGTTGATCTGCAGCTGGTCGATCAGCTTGAGGAGGTCCTCGCAGAAGCTGCGCCAGCGCATGTTCGGTTCGATCCCACGCAGCAGAACCACGTCGCGGTCGCTGCCGGGAGGCGAGCACACCGACAGCCGGGTGGCGGGCCACACGATCTCCCGGGTGACACCGTCGACCTGCCGCACCGTGGGTCGATTGACCTGGTAGTCGTAGTACTCCTCGGAGTCCAGCTCGGCGAGCGGCTGGGCGTCCCAGGTCAACTCGAGGTGCTCGACGGCTCCGCTCGCGGCATCGCCGGCGTCGTTCCAGCCCTCGAAGGCGGCGACGAGGACAGGGTCACGAAGTACGGGCACGCCACTGTCCGTCGCACCGGCGTCCTCGGTGTCGGGGGTGTCGTCGTCGCGGCCCGCAGGCGTGACGGGGAACTCACTGGAACTCACCCACCCAGCCTACGGCCAGCATTGGTTCGCGCGCCCACTAGTCTGGACGGCATGTCTGCGCCATTTCACTCTGCCCTGCTCGATGCGTTGAACCAGCGCGTTGTCATCGGCGACGGAGCCATGGGCACCATGTTGCAGGCCGCGGACCTCACGCTCGACGACTTCCTCGGGCTCGAAGGCTGCAACGAAATTCTCAACGACACCCGCCCTGACGTGCTGAAAGACATCCACCGCGCGTATTTCGAGGCCGGGGCCGACGCCGTCGAGACCAACACGTTCGGGTGCAACCTACCCAACCTCGCCGATTACGACATTTCGGACCGTATCCGGGAACTGGCCGAGAAGGGCACCCGGCTGGCGCGTGACGTGGCCGACGAGATGGGGCCCGGACGCGACGGCATGGGCCGCTTCGTCCTCGGCTCGATGGGACCCGGAACCAAGCTGCCGACGCTGGGCCACGCACCGTTCGCGATCCTCCGCGACGCCTACGCGGAGGCAGCGATGGGCATGATCGACGGGGGAGCCGACGCGATCCTCGTCGAGACCTGCCAGGACCTGCTGCAGGTGAAGGCCGCCATCCTCGGCAGTCAGCGGGCGATGGAAACGCTGGGGTCGCGGCTGCCGATCATCACCCACGTCACGGTCGAGACCACCGGCACGATGCTCCTCGGCAGCGAGATCGGTGCCGCGCTGACCGCGCTCGAACCGCTCGGTATCGACATGATCGGCCTCAACTGCGCGACCGGTCCCGCCGAGATGAGCGAACATCTCCGCCACCTGTCCAAGTACAGCTCCCTTCCGGTGTCGGTGATGCCCAACGCCGGACTGCCGCAGCTCGGCCCGAACGGCGCCGAGTACCCGCTCACCGCGGAGGAGCTCGCCGAGGCGCTCAGCGGCTTCGTCACCGAGTTCGGACTCGGTCTGGTCGGCGGATGCTGCGGCACCACTCCCGAGCACATCCGGCAGGTGGCCGAAGCGGTCCGTCTGGTCGAGAAGGCCGAGCGGAACCCGGTGCACGAGTCGGGGACGTCCTCGCTGTACACGGCGGTGCCGTTCCAGCAGGACGCCAGCATCCTGATGATCGGTGAACGCACGAACACCAACGGCTCCAAGGCGTTTCGCGAGGCGATGATCGCCGAGGACTACCAGAAGTGCCTCGACATCGCGAAGGACCAGACCCGCGACGGCGCCCACATGCTCGACCTCAACGTCGACTACGTCGGACGCGACGGCGCCGTCGACATGGCCGCCCTCGCGAGCCGGTTCGCGACGTCGTCGACGCTGCCGATCATGCTCGACTCCACCGAGCCCGCGGTCCTGCAGGCCGGCCTCGAGCACCTCGGCGGCCGGTGCGCCGTGAACTCCGTCAACTACGAGGACGGCGACGGACCGGACTCGCGGTTCCAGAAGATCATGCGGCTCGTCACGGAGCACGGCGCCGCCGTCGTCGCGCTGACCATCGACGAGGAGGGCCAGGCGCGCACCGCGGAGCACAAGGTCCGCATCGCCGAGCGCCTGCTCGACGACCTCACCGCGAACTGGGGCCTCGACGAGTCCGACATCATCATCGACGCGCTGACCTTCCCGATCTCCACCGGTCAGGAAGAGGTCCGCCGCGACGGCATCGAAACGATCGAGGCGATCCGCGAGCTGAAGAAGCGGCATCCGCGGGTGCACTTCACCCTCGGCGTGTCCAACATCTCGTTCGGTCTCAACCCGGCGGCCCGGCAGGTCCTGAACTCGGTGTTCCTGCACGAGTGCACCGAGGCCGGCCTGGACACGGCCATCGTGCACGCGTCGAAGATCCTGCCGATGGCACGGATCCCCGACGAACAGCGGGAAACGGCCCTCGACCTGGTCTACGACCGCCGCCGCGAGGGCTACGACCCGCTGCAGAAGCTGATGGAACTGTTCGAGGGCGTCTCCGCGGCGTCGGCACGCGAATCCCGCGCCCAGGAACTGGCGGCGCTGCCGCTGTTCGAGCGTCTGGAACGCCGCATCGTCGACGGTGAACGCAACGGCCTCGACGACGACCTCACCGCCGCGATGGAGGAGAAGCCGCCGCTCGCGATCATCAACGAGACGCTGCTGTCCGGCATGAAGACCGTCGGCGAACTCTTCGGATCCGGGCAGATGCAGCTGCCGTTCGTGCTGCAGTCCGCCGAGGTGATGAAGGCGGCCGTGGCATACCTCGAACCGCACATGGAGGCCACCGACGAGGACGGCAAGGGCCGCATCGTCATCGCCACCGTGAAGGGCGACGTCCACGACATCGGCAAGAACCTCGTCGACATCATCCTGAGCAACAACGGGTACGACGTGGTGAACCTGGGCATCAAGCAGCCGATCGCGACGATCCTCGACGCGGCGATCGAGCAGAAGGCCGACGTCATCGGCATGTCCGGGCTGCTCGTGAAGTCGACCGTGGTGATGAAGGACAACCTGCAGGAACTCAACGCCAAGGGTGTCGCGGAGAAGTTCCCCGTCCTCCTCGGCGGTGCCGCGCTGACCCGTTCGTACGTGGAGAACGACCTGGCCGAGGTGTACGAGGGCGACGTCAGCTACGCGCGCGACGCGTTCGAGGGCCTGCACCGGATGGACGAGATCATGGCCGTCAAGCGTGGCGGCGGACCCGACCCGGACAGCCCGGAAGCGATCGCGGCCCGCGAGAAGGCGGCCGAACGCAAGGCACGGCACGAGCGGTCCAAGCGGATCGCGGAGAAGCGCAAGGCGGCCGAGACCCCGATCGAGGTGCCCGAGCGATCCGACGTGGCCACCGACATCGTGGTCCCGAGCCCGCCGTTCTGGGGCAACCGGATCGTCAAGGGCGTGTCGCTGTCGGACTACTCGGGGCTGCTGGACGAGCGGGCCCTGTTCCTCGGGCAGTGGGGTCTGCGCGGGCAGCGTTCCGGCGACGGTCCCACGTACGAGGAACTGGTGGAGACCGAGGGCCGCCCCCGCCTGCGGTACTGGCTCGACCGGTTGAGCACCGAGGGAATCCTCGCGCACGCCGCCGTCGTGTACGGCTACTTCCCCGCGGTGTCCGAGGGTGACGACGTGGTCGTGCTCACCGACCCGACACCCGACGCGGAGGAACGCTTCCGGTTCACGTTCCCGCGCCAGCACCGCGACCGCTTCCTGTGCGTCGCCGACTTCGTCCGGTCCCGCACCGAGGCGAAGGAGACCGGTCAGGTCGACGTGTTCCCGATGCAGCTCGTCACGATGGGACAGCCGATCGCGGACTTCGCGAACGAATTGTTCGCCGCCAACGCGTACCGCGACTACCTCGAGGTGCACGGTATCGGCGTGCAGCTGACGGAATCGCTGGCCGAGTACTGGCATCAACGGGTCCGCGAGGAGCTCGTGCTGCCCGGCGGTCACAACGTGGCCGAGCAGGACCCGTCCGAGGTGTCCGGATTCTTCGACCTCGCCTACCGCGGTGCCCGGTACTCCTTCGGGTACGGTGCCTGCCCCAACCTGGAGGACCGCGCGAAGATGGTCGCCCTGCTCGAACCCGAACGGATCGGTGTGAAGTTGTCGGAGGAACTGCAGTTGCATCCCGAGCAGTCCACGGATGCGTTCGTGCTGCACCACCCCGAAGCGAAGTACTTCAATGTCTGATGCATTCGACGGTCTCGCAGGTGTTCTGTGGGACATGGACGGAACGCTGCTCGATTCCGAGAAGATGTGGGACGTCGCGGTCCGCGAGTTGTCGCTGCACCTCGGCGGGCCGATGACCGAGGAGACGCGGCTGAAGACGATCGGTGCGTCCAGCGCCAACGCTCTCGGCGTCATCTTCGACGCCCTCGGGCTCGACCGGGATCCGGCGGCGCTCGCCGAGGCCAAGGAATGGATGTTCACGCGCGTCGAGGAATTGTTCGGCGACGGGATCCCGTGGCGGCCGGGCGCCCACGACGCACTGCGGACCGTCCGGGCGCACGGCCTGAGGTCGGCGCTGGTGACCAACACCGAGCGCCGGCTCACCGAGCGGGCACTCGAGACGCTCGGCAGGCACCACTTCGACCACTCGGTGTGCGGCGACGAGGTGCCGGCAGGCAAACCGCATCCAGACCCGTACCTGCGGGGCGCGGAATTGCTGGGGCTGGATCCGTCGCAGTGCCTCGCCATCGAGGACTCGCCCACCGGTGCGGCGTCCGCGCAGGCCGCGGGGTGCGTCGTCCTCATCGTCCCGTGCGAGATCGCGGTGGCCGACGGCCCGGGGCGGGTGTTCCGGGACAGTCTCGAGGGCCTCACCGGTTCCGACCTCGCCGAGGTGTGGGCGCAGCGGAGTGGTGTCCGTCTCTAGGTAGTCTGGTTTCCCGTGGCTGTCCCGAAAATCGTGCTGTTCTACGTGTTCACTCCGCTCGCCGACCCGGAGGCGATACGGCTGTGGCAGTACACACTCGCCGAGGCGAACGGCCTCACCGGACGGATCCTCGTCTCCGAGCACGGCATCAACGCGACGGTCGGCGGCGACATCCACGACGTCAAGCGGTACGTGAAGGGGACGCGCAGCTACGCGCCGTTCAAGGACGCCGACATCAAGTGGTCGGACGGGCTCGGTGACGACTTCCCGCGGCTGAGCGTCAAGGTGCGGCCGGAGATCGTGACGTTCGGTGCGCCGGGCGAGCTGAAGGTGGACGCGGACGGCGTTGTCGGCGGCGGTACCCACCTGGCGCCCGACGAGGTGCATCGCCTGATCGAGGGTCGCGGTGACGACGTCGTCTTCTTCGACGGGCGCAACGGTTTCGAGGCGGAGATCGGACGCTTCCGGGACGCCGTCGTGCCCGACGTGTCCACCACGCGCGAGTTCGTGCACGAACTCGACAGCGGCAAGTACGACCATCTCAAGGACAAGGCCGTCGTCACGTACTGCACCGGGGGAGTGCGGTGCGAGGTCCTGTCCTCGCTGATGCGCTCGCGCGGATTCGGTGAGATCTACCAACTGGACGGCGGCATCGTCCGCTACGGCGAGGCATTCGGCGACACGGGCTTGTGGGAGGGGTCGCTGTACGTGTTCGACAAGCGGATGAGCATCGAGTTCAGCGATCAGGCCAAGACCCTGGGGCGCTGCAGCACGTGCGGCGGTCCGACGTCCCGGTACGAGAATCTGCCGGACGACCGGGGTCGCGAACTCGTGCTCGTCTGCGCCGACTGCACCGAGAATCGGGCGGGCTGAGGTGGCGGGGGCGCCCCTGCCGGTCCGCAACGGCCTCGGTCCCGATCGCATCCGGATGCCGGCAGGCGTCGGCACGAAGACGGTCGCCGAATTCCTGGTCGAGACGTACCCGGACGAACGCGCGCACTGGCTGTCGCTGATCGACGGCGGGGACGTCGTCGACGAACACGGCAGGGTGGTCGACCGCGGGACCCGTTATGCCCCGACGCGTTTCGTGTACTTCTACCGAGACCCCGCGCCGGAGATCCCGGTTCCGTTCGAGATCGACATCCTGCACCGCGACGACCACCTCGTGGTGATCGACAAACCCCATTTCCTCGCGACCATTCCGCGGGGCGCGCACATCACCGAGACGGCGGTCGTGCGGCTGCGGCGGGCGCTCGACCTGCCCGACCTCACACCGGCGCACCGGCTCGACCGGACGACGGCCGGCGTCCTGGTGTTCCTGATCCGGCGGGAAGACCGCAGGCCGTATCAGGAACTGTTCGTGTCCCAGCAGGTCACCAAGGAATACGAGGCCGTCGCCGGGCACGATCCGACGCTCACGTTTCCGCGCACCATCCGCAGTCGCATCGTCAAGGAACACGGGATCATGACGGCGACGGAGGAACCGGGCGAACCGAACAGTGAGACCGTCGTCGACCTGATCGAGACCCGCGACGGCCGCGCGCGGTACCGCCTGCTGCCGAAGACCGGCCGGACACACCAACTGCGGTTGCACATGTCGTCGCTGGGGTTGCCGATCGAGGGCGACAACTACTACCCGGACTTCCGGCGATCCGAGCCCGGCGACTTCTCGACGCCGTTGCGGTTGCTGGCGCGGGCCATCGAGTTCACCGATCCCCGTTCGGGTGAGGTCCGCCGGTTCGAGAGTCGCCGCACACTCGGGTGGTGACCGGTTCGGAGAGGTCCGCGGCGGCGTGAAACAATGGGTCCTCGTGAAGACCTTCGAATCCCTGTTCGCCGAGCTGACCGAGCGTGCCGCTACCCGCCCCGAGGGCTCCGGCACCGTTGCCGCCTTGGACGCCGGCGTCCATTCGCAGGGAAAGAAGATCCTCGAAGAGGCGGGTGAGGTGTGGATCGCCGCCGAGCACGAGAGCGATGAGGCGCTCGCCGAGGAGATCTCTCAGCTGCTGTACTGGACGCAGGTGCTGATGGTGGGTAAGGGCCTGAAGCTCGAGGACGTCTACCGACATCTGTGATCGGTGATCGAGACTCCTCCACCCGCTCCCGAAAGGAACCCTCCGCCATGCTGCGCGTCGCAGTCCCCAACAAGGGCTCGCTGTCCGAGTCCGCCGCCGAAATCCTCAGCGAGGCCGGTTACCGCCGTCGCACCGACTCCCGCGACCTGACCGTCCTCGACCCGTCCAACCAGGTCGAGTTCTTCTTCCTGCGCCCCAAGGACATCGCGATCTACGTCGGATCCGGTGAACTCGATCTCGGCATCACCGGCCGCGACCTCGCCCGCGACTCGGGTGCCCCGGTCGCCGAACGGCTGTCGCTCGGCTTCGGCCGCTCCACGTTCCGGTACGCCGCTCCCGCGGGCAAGGACTGGACGGTCGAGGACCTCGCGGGGCTCCGGATCGCCACGTCCTACCCCAACCTGGTGCGCGACGACCTGTCCGCACGCGGTATCGAGGCCTCGGTCATCCGCCTCGACGGCGCCGTGGAGATCTCGATCCAGCTCGGCGTCGCCGACGCCATCGCCGACGTCGTCGGCTCCGGCCGCACGCTGCGCCAGCACAACCTGGTCGCGTTCGGCGACACCCTGTGCGACTCCGAGGGTGTGCTCATCGAGCGCGCCGGCTCGCCCGACGGCGATTCCGCACGCAACCAGCTGGTCGAGCGGGTGCGCGGCATCGTGTTCGCGCAGCAGAACCTGATGCTCGACTACGACTGCCCCAAGACGATCCTCGACGACGCATTGAAGATCACCCCGGGCCTCGAGTCGCCGACGCTGTCGCCGCTCGCCGACGAGAACTGGGTCGCGGTCCGGGCGATGGTCCCGATCAAGGGCCACAACGGAGTCATGGACGAACTCGCGGACCTCGGCGCCAAGGCCATCCTCGCGTCCAACATCCGGTCCTGCCGCGCGCTCTGATCTGGTTCCACCGCAACACGATCCGCGCTCGCTCCGCCCGCAACACGGTCCGCGCTCGCTCCGCTCAGGGGCGGGCGCGGACCTGCACGGTCTGGGCGATCCGGCCGACGGCGCCGGTCTCGTCGTAGAGCACGCCCGCGCACATGCCCACTCCGTCGGGTCCGATGGAGGTTTCGGAGCTGACCCCCACCCACTCACCCTCGGGGACCCGGAAGATGTGCACGGTGAGGTCGGTGTTGAGGAACGTCCAGTCCGCCGGGTCGAGTTTCGATCCCACGCCGTTCGCGATGTCCGCGATGGAGAACAGCCGCTCGAGCGGCGTCAAGGTCTCGCCGAGAACCAGTGCGGGTCGCGGCTTCGCCCACAGCTTGCCCGGGCCCTCGCATCCCATCTCGGCGATCCACCGCCAGTCGAGGGTCGTCAGGTAGCCCGAGTTCCAGGCCTTGCCGAACTTGCCGTCCCGGCCGGTGGACCGCGGTTCGAGTGGTGGGTCGACGACGTGGACGGCGTCGCTCGTGTCGACGGTCTCCATCCGCCACGCCGAGCCCCGCGCGACGGCACGGGGACGGTCGCCGACGGTCCACAATTCGGCGACCACCAGCTCCACCCGGCGTCCCGGTCGCTGCACCCAGGACCGGACCTCGAGTTCGGCGATCGGGATGGGACCGAGGATCTCGACCACGACTCGCGTGAGACGCACGTCGTCGCGCGGCGCGCAGCGCTCGAGTGCCCGCACGAGCAGCGCGGACGGGGGAGCGCCGTGCTGCATCGTCTCCGCCCACACACTGATCGTCAGATCCGTGCTGTCGAACCGCTCGACGGTGATCTTCTGGTCCGAGTCCACTTCCGGCGCACTCAGTGCTTCCAAACCGAGTGGTACGTAATAGGACTCGGAACTCATTCGACAATCTCCTCGAAACCCGGTGCGTCTTCGGCGGGCCCCTCCGGCCATCCCGGGTAGGGAGGCGGCGTTCCACCGAACGAGGGGCACAGAGACTTATGATCACACCAGTCGCAGAGCCGGCTCGGCTTGGGTCGGAAATCGCCGGTGACCCCGGCCGCCAGAATGGCCTTCCAGATCGCCGACAGCGTGCGCTCGAACCGCAGCAGTTCGTCCTCGTCGGGTGCGTAGGTGAGGACCGTGCCGGACGCGAGGTACAGCAGTCGCAACTGCGCGGGAACGATGCCGCGGGTGCGGAGCAGGACCAGCGCGTAGAACTTCATCTGGAACAGCGCCTTGGACTCGGACATCTCGCGGGGCGCACGGCCGGTCTTGTAGTCGACCACCCGCACCTCACCGGTGGGGGCGACGTCGATGCGGTCGACGAATCCGCGGAGCAGCACCCCGTCGGCGAGTTCGGTCTCGACGCGCTGTTCGCACGATTCGGCCTCGAACCGGGTGGGATCCTCCAGCTCGTAATAGGCGGTGACGAGGGCACGCGCCTCGTCGAGGAACGTGTCGCGCTCGTCCTCGGGGACCAGGTCGATCAGGTCGGGGGCCTCGGCGAGAATGCGCTCCCAGGACGGGAGGATCAGATCGACCGCTTTTCGCGGAACGCGTTCGGCCGCGGGCAGCCCGAACAGGGTCTCCAGCGCGGCGTGCACGACCGTGCCCTTCACCTGCGCGCGCGACGGCGCCTCGGGGAGCCGGTCGACCGCGCGGAAACGGTAGAGGAGCGGGCACTGCTTGAAGTCGCCGGCGCGGGACGGTGACAGGGCGGGGCGCCTGCGGGTGGCCGAAGTGTCGCCGGGCTGTGACGGGGAACCCTTTGTGACGGGGGCTGGCGACTCTGAGATGCTCACACCTGGCAGGGTAGGCCCCCGGTCCGACAGTCGAGTCGGGGCGCGGTGTGGGCGTCGGACGGCGCCGGACGAACAGGCTGAGGAGTCGGTGACGATGGTGGGACGCGAAACGCGACCGAGCGGACCGTTTCGGGTGGGCGATCGCGTCCAGTTGACGGACGCCAAGGGCCGGCACTACACGGTCAACCTGGAGGCCGGCAAGGAGTTCCACACCCACCGCGGCGGCATCCTGCACGACGACCTGATCGGCACCGACGAGGGCAGCGTGGTCAAGTCGACCAACGGCACCCCATATCTCGCGCTGCGTCCGCTGCTCGTCGACTACATCCTGTCGATGCCCCGCGGGGCCCAGGTCATCTACCCGAAGGACGCCGCGCAGATCGTGCACGAGGGCGACGTCTTCCCCGGCGCCCGCGTGCTCGAGGCCGGTGCCGGGTCGGGCGCGCTGACGTGCTCACTGCTGCGGGCGGTCGGTCCGGAAGGCCGGGTCATCTCGTACGAGGTGCGCGACGACCACGCCGAACACGCCGTCCGGAACGTCGAGACGTTCTTCGGGGAACGCCCCGAGAACTGGGACCTGACCATCGCCGACGTCGCCGAGTTCGACGCCGACGCGGCGGGCGGTCAGGTCGACCGGGTGGTCCTCGACATGCTCGCCCCCTGGGATGCGCTGCCCGCGGTGTCCAAGGCGCTGGTTCCCGGCGGTGTGCTCATCGTCTACGTCGCCACTGTGACGCAGCTCTCGAAGGTGGTCGAGGCGATGCGCGAGCAGGAGTGCTGGACCGAGCCGCGGTCCTGGGAATCGATCGTCCGCGGGTGGCACGTCGTCGGGCTCGCCGTGCGCCCGGAACACCGGATGCAGGGCCACACCGCGTTCCTGGTGAGCGCCCGGCGACTCGCCGAGGGAACCGTCACCCCCAAGCCGCAGCGCCGGTCGGGCAAGGGCTGAGACACGCCTTCGGCGGCGCCCGGACAGGACGCCGCCGAAGGCGGGAGACTAGCTGCAGCCGGCGCGTGCCATGCCCAGCAGGGTGCACGTGCTCTCGTCCGACACCTTCCAGGTGCCGTCGACGTTCTCCCACGTCCACGCGGTCGGAGCGGCCGTGCCGTGCGGGCTGACGATCGCGACGTTCGCCGTCGCGGTATCGCCCTCTACCTGCACATCCGTGACCGTGAAGGACACCGGGTAGTTGGCCATCGCCGCCGTCATGGCCTCGAGATTCGGGCGACGTTCGTCGCCGTCGACGACCACGACGGTCTTCTCGTCGACCGGTCGGGCGGGGTCCACGAGGACCTGGAGCGTACCGAGCAGTTCGTCGGACGTGGGGGCGGCAACCGCCTCGCTCGCCGTAGCCGCGGACGTTGTCGCCGCGGTGTCGGATGCGTCGTCGGACGAGCAGGCCGACATCCCGAGCGCGAGGACCACCGCGCCCACGGCAACCACGGCCCTACCGATGAAAGATGTTCCGTTCAGGGGCTTGCGGATTATCACGACGAACCCTTTCGTTACACAGAACAGAGAGAAACTGCTCGACAAGTAGGTAAGGCTAACATGAGAGGTTCGGTGGCCCAGGGCGTCACGATGCCGATTCGCAATCGGCAGAATCCGTGTCACGGCGCAGAATTCGGGCAGTGCCGGTAGCGTTGATAGATCTCATTGGGAGGAGACGCACATGAGCTCGACAGAGAACCCCGATTCGGTTGCGGCCGCACGAGAGCTCGAGGCGTTGCGCGCAGAGGCGTCGGCACTGCGCAGGCAGCTCGCGGAGTCGCCGGAACAGCTTCGTGAGATGGAATCGCGAGTGGACTCGCTGTCCATCCGGAACACCAAGCTGATGGACACCCTCAAGGAAGCCCGTCAGCAGCTCATCGCCCTTCGAGAAGAAGTCGATCGCCTCGGCCAGCCGCCGAGCGGGTACGGCGTGCTGCTCGGAGTGCACGACGATCAGACCGTGGACGTGTTCACCTCCGGCCGCAAGATGCGGTTGACCTGCTCCCCGAACGTCGACGCCGAGACCCTCAAGCTCGGCCAGACCGTGCGCCTCAACGAGGCTCTCACGATCGTGGAAGCGGGCAACTTCGAGCGTGTGGGTGAGATCAGCACGTTGCGCGAGGTCCTCGACGACGGTCAGCGCGCCCTCGTGGTCGGCCACGCCGACGAGGAACGGATCGTGTGGCTGGCCGAACCCCTCGCGACCGTCTTCGAGGAGAGCGAGAGGGAGTCGATCGCGTACGACGCGGAATCGCCCACCCGCAAACTTCGGCCGGGTGACTCCCTCCTCGTCGACACCAAGGCCGGGTACGCGTTCGAGCGGATCCCCAAGGCCGAGGTCGAGGATCTGGTCCTCGAAGAGGTTCCCGACGTGCACTACGACGACATCGGCGGTCTCGGACGGCAGATCGAGCAGATCCGCGACGCCGTCGAGTTGCCGTTCCTCCACAAGGACCTGTTCCACGAATACGAGCTGCGGCCACCGAAGGGTGTGCTCCTCTACGGTCCGCCCGGGTGCGGTAAGACGCTCATCGCCAAGGCGGTCGCCAACTCGCTCGCGAAGAAGATCGCGGAGGCCCGGGGCCAGGACAGCAAGGAAGCCAAGTCCTACTTCCTCAACATCAAGGGCCCCGAGCTGCTGAACAAGTTCGTCGGCGAGACCGAGCGGCACATCCGGCTGATCTTCCAGCGGGCCCGGGAGAAGGCGTCCGAGGGCACCCCGGTGATCGTGTTCTTCGACGAGATGGATTCGATCTTCCGTACCCGCGGGTCGGGTGTCTCCTCCGACGTCGAGACCACCGTCGTGCCGCAGCTGCTCAGTGAGATCGACGGTGTCGAAGGACTCGAGAACGTCATCGTGATCGGCGCGTCCAACCGCGAGGACATGATCGACCCCGCGATCCTGCGTCCCGGCCGCCTCGACGTGAAGATCAAGATCGAACGTCCCGACGCGGAGTCGGCACAGGACATCTTCTCGAAGTACCTCGTCGAGACGCTGCCGGTGCACGCCGACGACATCGCGGAGTTCGGCGGCGACCGCACGGCCTGCATCCGGGTGATGATCGAACGGGTCGTCGACCGCATGTACGCCGAGAGCGAGGAGAACCGCTTCCTCGAGGTCACGTACGCCAACGGCGACAAGGAGGTCCTGTACTTCAAGGACTTCAACTCGGGTGCGATGATCCAGAACATCGTCGACCGCGCCAAGAAGTACGCGATCAAGTCGGTGC